>JAOZRT010000032.1:13012-26317 GCA_029940035.1 Desulfobacterales bacterium | reverse complement strand
CTTCGCTCTTCGAGCTACGCCCCGACAAGGTAAAAAACTACGACTTCACCCTCAGGCGCCTTGACTCTGAAGCCCTCCGGATTTTGCAACGTTGGGGTTTACTAGCAGCGCGAACATTTTTATATATATTGGTTGTCATTGAAGATGTGTAAAGGGTTCATCAAATTTCATGCACGATTTAGGTATTAATCTCCCTTGAAGGATGCTTCGCGTTTCTCGAGAAATGCGCTCAGGCCTTCCAGGTAGTCTTTGGTCTGAGTGGTCAGAAGAAACTGGTCAGCATCCATGTGCATGATGGCCTGGTCCAATGCCGAGGCAATGGCATTGACGCTGCGTTTGACCATCTGGGCGGCAATGGGCGGCTTGGCAGCATATTTACGGGCCATGTCAATGGCCGCTTCCATCAGCCGGGGCGCCGAAACCACCTCATCCAGAAACCCCCATTCAAGCAGGGTTTGCGCATCCACCTTTTCAGCCAGAATCACCATTTGTTTAGCGCGCGCCGGTCCGATCAGGTGCACGCACATGGGCAGCGCCGTCCAGGACAAATTCATGCCCAGGCCCACTTCGGGATACCCGATCTTTGAGTTGTCGGCGCCCAGGCGAAAATCACAGGCCGCGGCAATACAGGCCCCACCGCCCATGGCCGCGCCGTTGACAGCCGCAATGGTGATTTGCTCCATTTCATGAACCGTGCGGACCATGCGCGGACCGAGCTTCAGATACCGCAGTTGCATCAGGTTGGAGGCCTGGGCAATCCCATCGATATATTTTTCATCGGTCAAATCGACCCCGGCTGAAAAACAGTGACCGCTACCGGTGAAAACCACCACCCGCGTCTCTTCATCCTGGTGAAACGCCTGGGCCACCTGAATGATCTCCTCCATCAGATCCGCACTCAATGCATTCAGCTTTTCCGGCCGATTGAAGGTTACAATGGCTACATGTCCGGCTTTTTCACTGGTGAGATATTGATATTTATGCATAGATGGAACACTTCCTGACAGCCAGGGCCGCCTCCTGAAGCGCTTCGGCAAACGTGGGGTGCCCGTGAACCGTGCGCGCGATGTCTTCCGAACTGGCCCCGAATTCCATGGCCAGCACACACTCTGCGATCATATCCGCCGCCCGGGGGCCGATAATGTGCACCCCCAGAATTCTGTCGGTCTTTCCATGAGCGATCAGTTTGACAAATCCTTCCTTCTCGCCCATGCAGCGCGCGCGCCCGGCCCCTGAAAAAGGATAGGTGCCCACACAGTAAGGAATGCCGCGCGCCTTCACCGCTTCCTCGGTCAGGCCCACGGCAGCCACTTCGGGCCAGGTGTATACCACGGCCGGGATGGTGTCGTAGTTAACTTCCCCGGCGCGGCCGACAATGCATTCCACCGCGGCAATGCCCTCGGCCGATGCCTTGTGGGCCAGCATGGGTCCCGGTGCAAGGTCGCCGATGGCATAAATGCCCTCAATGTTGGTACGATAGGACGTGTCCACAAGAACCTGGCCTGTTTTGGGATCCAGATCCACACCCAGCTCCTCCAACCCCAGCCCGCCGGTGAGGGGTCTGCGCCCCACGGCCACCAGGAGTCGATCAAAGGTCATGCTCTCTTTTGCACCATCGGCCTCGAGGGTGACCTTGACCTTCTTGCCGGAAGGCTTGGCTTCGACCACCCTGGTATTCAAACGCATGACAAGGCCCTGTTTGCGCAAAATCCGATCAAGGGTCCTGCCCACCTGACCGTCCAGGGTGGCGGCAATCTTGGGCAGCATTTCGATAACCGTCACGTTAGCGCCCAGCCGCATCCAAACGGACCCCAGCTCCAGACCGATGTACCCGCCGCCGACAATACCCAGATGTTTGGGAACACTATCGAACCCCAGCGCCTCGGTGGAGCTGACAATGCGCTCACCATCGAATTCCAGCCCCGGAACCTCCATTGGTGTGCTGCCGGTGGCCAGCAGGATGGATGTACCTTTGATGGTAAACGACCTGCCTTCTTCCGGGGACACCTCGACACTGCCCTTGCCCTTGAGGCGGGCTGTCCCGTGAAGAACCGCGATGCTGTGGCCTTCCAGCAGTTTGCGCACATTGGCGGTCAACTCCCCCACCACACTGTCTTTTCTGGCCATCATGGTGGTAAGATCCAGGCCCACCTTGCCGGTCTTGATGCCATGCTCCGCAAAATGGTCCTTTGCCAGATGAAAGTATTCGCTGGAGTCCAGCAGTGCTTTGCTGGGAATGCAGCCCACATTAAGGCACACGCCCCCCAGGCGGGATGATTTTTCCACGCAGGCTGTTTTCAGGCCAAGCTGGGCCGCCCTTACGGCAGCCACATATCCGCCCGGCCCAGAACCGATAATAATCAAGTCATAGGTCTCTTTGTCCGGCATATCAGACCTCCAGTATGATCCGTTCAGGATTTTCTATAAACTCTTTGACACGCTTCAAAAAAGTCACCGCCCCCTTACCGTCCACGATACGGTGGTCGTAACTCAGGGCCACATACATCATGGGGCGGATAACGATTTCGTCGTCGATTACCACTGGCCGTTTTTCTATTTTGTGCATACCCAGAATCCCGCTCTGGGGCATATTGAGGATGGGGGTGCTTAAAAGCGAGCCGTACACCCCGCCGTTACTGACCGTAAAAGTGCCGCCCTCGAGATCGGCCAGTTCGAGCCGGTTTTCCTTGATTTTAGCCACATAGTCTACGATGGCCTTCTCCAACTGGGCAAAACTCATCTGCTCCGCATGGCGAATGACCGGCACCACCAAGCCCCTTTCGGTCCCGATCGCAACTCCGATGTGCTGGTAGTTGTGATAGACGATATCCTCTCCGTCGATAAACGCATTGATTTCCGGGATCTCCTTCAGAGCCTCCACACAGGCCTTGATGAAAATGGACATGAACCCCAGGGAGACACCGTGCTTCTTCTGGAACATCTCCTTGTATCGGCCCCGCATGGCCATGGCCTGATGCATGTCGATCTCGTTGAACGTTGTCAGCATGGCCGTGCTCTGCTTCGACTCCAGCAATCGGGCGGCTATCCGTTTACGGATGGGCGACATGGATTTTCTGACTTCTTCCGCAGGAAACTGGACAGCCGGGGTTTCCATGGATGGCGGCTGGGCCAGGGTATCAGGGATACCCGCGGGCGCCTGTTCCAGGTAAAGCAAAACATCTCCTTTGCTGATTCTTCCACCTGGCCCGGTACCCGGGATCTTGCCGGCATCCAGCCCTTTTTCGGCAATCAGGCGGCGAACCGAAGGCGCCAGCGGCATGTCCGTCCCGGCTTCTTTGGGCTTATCCGCAGGCGGACCGGTTTCGGTCGCGGGCGGTTTCCCGGGTACCTCGGCTGCCGGCCCAGGAATCTGAGCGGGTTCCGGTTCGGTTTCAGGCTCGGCGGGTTTTTCAGCAGCCTCGCCTTTTCCGGCTTCGATCAGGCCGACCACCGCACCAATGGTGACGGTTTCCCCCTCCTGGACCATGATTTTTAAAATACCGGCCGCTTCGGCCACCACCTCCAGGGTCACCTTGTCAGTCTCAATGACCAAAAGCGGCTCATCTATCTGCACCTGGTCCCCATCGGATTTAAACCACTCCGCCAGAACGGCTTCCTGAACCGATTCTCCCACGCTGGGAATTTTTATTTCCATACTCATAGTCACTCCTTAAAAACCGCCACAAATGCACATAGCAAAAAAGGGTAGTTATTCAGACCCGAACAACTCACTCGATATGGCCTCCTGCTGGGCCCGGTAAATGGCCGGAAAGCCGGTGGCCGGGCTGGCAGAGGCCTTGCGCCCCACATACGCAAGCGGCACCCCGGCAACCGCTTCCATGCGGGGCTTCACAAACTGCCACCCGCCCATGTTTTGCGGTTCTTCCTGGGCCCAGATCCATGTGTCTGCCTTGTTATACGTTTTCACAAGGACGGTGAGCCTTTCTTCGGGAAAGGGGTAGAACTGCTCCAGGCGAATGATCGCCGTGTCTCTGTTCTTTCTCGCCTGCTTTTCCTTGAGAAGCTGGTAATATATCTTTCCGCTGCAGGCCACCACCCTGGTGGCTGAAACAGGGCTGTCCGGATCATCGAGGATCTCCTGAAAGCTGCCGAATGCCATGGCGTTCAGATCTGAAACCGCCATGGGGTGGCGCAGCAGGCTTTTGGGAGTCATCACTATCAGGGGTTTGCGAAAAGGGGCGTGTATCTGGCGCCTCAGCAGGTGGAAATACTGGGCCGGCGTGGTCAGGTTGCACACCTGCATATTGTTGTCAGCACACAATTGCAGAAACCGTTCCAGCCGGGCACTTGAATGCTCCGGGCCCAGCCCTTCCCAACCATGGGGGAGCAGCATGACGAGTCCGCAAAGACGCTCCCACTTGGTTTCTCCGGCAGCGATGAAAAGATCGATGATGATCTGGGCGCCATTGGCAAAATCACCGAACTGGGCCTCCCAGAGAACCAGCCGGTCCGGCTGGGTGGTGGTGTAGCCGTATTCAAACCCCAATACGCCGGCTTCTGCCAGCAGGCTGTTATACACGGCATATTCGGCCTGGTTCGGGCCTAAGTGATTCAAGGGAACGTATCGATCGCCGGTTTGGGTATCAAACAGGACGCTGTGCCGCTGGCTGAAAGTGCCCCGTCCCACGTCCTGACCGCTCAACCGGATGGGATACCCTTCTGCCAGAAGTGACGCAAAGGCAAGCGCCTCGGCATTGGCCCAGTCGATTTTCTCACCCTTCTGAACGGCTGTTAAACGCCCCTGCATGAGGCGCTTCAATTTGGCGTGCAAATTAAAATCATCCGGAACAATGTTCAGGGCCGCGGCCATTTGGAGGAGGGTGTCTCTGGAAACCGACGTGTCCACGGCCGTATGGGTATACTTGCCGCTGTAGCCTTCCCAGGCCTCGAAGAACTTCGCTTGCGGAAACAGGCAATCACTCCCGTGCACATCCTTGTAGGCGCCGTCCAGATCCCCCTTGACCGCCTGCTCCATCCGGGCAACGGTTTCGCTGTCCACGATTTTTTCACTGATCAATTGGTCAGCGTATTGCCGATATGGCGAGGGGCGTGCCTTAATGCGTTCATACATGAGCGGCTGGGTAAAATAAGGCTCATCCCCTTCATTGTGCCCGTACCTACGGTAGCAGACCACGTCTACAACCACATCCTTTGCAAAACGGTTGCGGTATTCCACAGCCAGCCTGGCCGCGTGCACCACCGCTTCGGCATCTTCGCCGTGTACGTGAAACACCGGCACCATCAACATTTTAGCCACATCCGTCGAGTAGCGCGTGGAGCGGGCATCTTCGGGCAAGGTCGTGTAGCCGATCTGGTTGTTGATGACCACATGCACGGTGCCGCCGGTGGCGTAACCGGCCAGTTGCGACATATTCAGGGTTTCAGCTACGACACCCTGCCCCGCAAAGGCGGCATCTCCATGGATCAGCAGCGGCATGACGGATTGCCGGCCCTGTTCGTAATTTTCCTGCCGGGCGCGGACGATACCCTCCACCACCGGATTCACCGCCTCCAGGTGGCTCGGGTTGTTGACCAGAAAAATGCGCAGGTCCTCCCCGGATGCCAGTCGGATGTCGGCCAGATAACCATTGTGATATTTGACGTCCCCCGCCCCCGTAAGCATGTCCGGATCATAACAGTTTTCGAACTCCCGGAACAGCTCCTCGTAGGGCTTATTCAGAACATGGCTTTGAACGTTCAAGCGACCCCGATGCGCCATCCCCAGGATAACTTCGCGGCACCCCTGGGAAACCGCCTGCCTGACGGTCATGTCCAGAAGCGGAATGACGGCATCCCCCCCTTCCAGGGAAAAGCGGGTAACACCGACATATTTCTTGTTTAAAAACTGTTCGAACAGGGCGGCCTGGACGAGCTTTTTCAGAATCTTCTTTTTCTCCGTAGTGTCGAACCGAGGCCGGTTTTTTTCGGGCTCCATCCTCTTCCTGAGCCATTGGCGCTCTTCTGGATCCTGAAGGTGCATGTATTCCACACCAATGGAATGGCAGTAGGTCTCCCGCAGCCATGCCAGGATGTCCTTCAGTTTCGCCCCGCCGGTATCGGAAAAATCATCCGTGTAAAAGTAGCCGTCCAAATCGTCGTTGTCCAGTCCGAAAGCCTTCAGGGACAACAGCGGGTGTTCCGTGGGGCAGGCACTTAAGGGGTCCATGCAGGCCAGGATATGGCCGAGATGGCGATACCCGTATATCAGGCGTTCCACATGGGCCTGTCGGGAAGGCATGCCGTCTTCGGACCGGACGGCGTCCTCCACACAGCCGGTTGCCGCCATGTCGAATCCCTTGAAAAAATATTGCCAATCCCTGGAAACAGAATCAGGGTTCTCTTTCCAGGCTGCATACTGTGTCTCGATAAAGTCCGCATTCAGGGTTTCAGGCAAACTCATGGATCTGCTGTTCTCCTTTACTAAGTTGTAATAGGATAGCCACAACATTTCAACTTTTAAATTTTCATACCCTGACGATTAATAGGCCTTGGCGCATATTTCAATAACTGATCATATGCCAGGCTTTGCCGGGCGTGGGAGGGCATGAAAGCTTTTCCAGAATACGTAGCCGCTGCCGATCAGGCCGAAGGCAATTGAAAAATCCAGCAGCGCCACAACCAGCAAAAAGGGATAATTGCCATGTGACAGACGTGAAAGTGTGGCACCGGCAGCGATCATCAATGCCAGGAAGACAAAAAAACCAGGCCTGAAAAACTGCCACCATTTAGGCTGCGCCAGGGCATTGATTCTGGACAAATTTTTTTTGCAGCTTCGGGAAAACAGGTATCTGGCCTTGACGGCACCGATGATGACCCCTGAAACCAGAACCGCCCCGGGACATAAATTGCCCGGGTCCAGGCGGCGCGCCTCCAATGTCAGGCTCACACCCTTGAGCAGCAATACAAAACCGCCGCCATACCAGAAAAGGGCAGACAGAATATGGAGACTACGCGCGGAAGCATGGGTCATTGTTCGTCCTTAATTAAACGGATGCCTGGAATCCGGTGTCGATTGGTTGAACACTATTTTCTATATGCATTCATGCATACCGTCTAAGGGCCTTCAAGTCAATTAACAATTTGATTTTTCAACATAAACATTAGAAATCATGCATCGCTCAACTAATTGATTTCAATTAAACCAACACATGCGATAATGTGATCACCAATACCAAAAAAGTTTCTAATGTATAAATAAAAGCCAACCACACATTCATTGACCGATACCATTGATTGCGTGTAAACTTCTAAGGTGTTCTCAAGCAATGGCAACCAACCCCTTTTGAGGAGATTATATCATGAAAAAATGGACCATGCTATTTTTACTCATGCTCATCCTGCTGTGCGCCGGTTGGGTTGTGGATCTATTGTGGTCAGCCGGCCAGTTCAAAACCATCGATTCCCATTTTTCAGGTACATGCCGGCCGGTGGAAGGTATTGTCGGGGCCGAAGACATTACCATCCACCCGACAACCGGCATCGCCTACATATCCGTGTGCGACCGCCGGGCCGTGGGTTCCGGGGAACCTGGAAACGGCGGCATATTCGCCTATGATATGAACACGAACGGCGCCCTGCCGATCAACCTGATCCCTGAAGCCGACCCGGATTTTCAACCGCATGGCATCAGCCTGTACACCGGCCAAGACGGACAGGACGCTCTGTTCGTGGTGAACCACCAGGGTGGCAACAACACCATTGAAATCTTTCTCCTCCGGGACAACCGGTTAGTGCATCAAAAAACGGCGGCCGATGCTGCGCTTGTTTCACCCAACGACCTCGTAGGGGTCGGCCCGGAACAGTTTTATGTCACCAATGACCACCGCCACCCTGGCGGGTTCAAGCGCATGGTGGAGGAGTATGCCAGGCAAGCGTGGTCCAATGTGCTTTTCTACACGGGTTCTGAATTTGTCGAGGCCGCGTCCGGCTTGGGCTATGCCAATGGAATCAATGTCAGTTCGGACGGCAGGCTGCTCTATGTGAGCACCACGGTGGAAAGGGCATTGCATGTGTATGACCGTAACCCTGCAACCCATGAAATTTCGCTGATGAAAAAAATAGATCTCAGTACGGGACTGGACAACATCGAGCTCGACACGGCCGGGCGATTGTATATTGCGGCCCATCCCAAGCTGTTGACGTTTGTAAAACACTCGAAAGATGCCGCCCTTCTTTCACCTTCGCAGATCCTTTCCCTGGAAGCCCGGACCGACGGCAGCTATCGTGTGGAAGAAATCTATTTAGACAGCGGTGCAGAAATTTCCGGTTCCAGCGTGGCGGCTGTCAGCGGCAACCGCATGTTGATCGGGGCGGTTTTTGACCCCAAATTCCTTGACTGCCGGCTCGACTGATTTGGTACAGGGCAGGTTCATGGGCGGAAAGGCATCCTCTAGCCTTCTTCAAGCAGTTTCTTAAATTCTTCAGCCGCAACTATCGCAAAGTACCATTCGATCTTGTTCATCTTATTTTCTCCAAATTGTATTGGGTGACGCCACGCCATTAATATTCATGCTTTTTGCCTTATCCTTACTTTTGATGAAATCATTTTTACGATGGACAAGTTCGTCCATCATTTTTGCAACCCTACTATGCAGAACCTTAACATCTTCAACGGCTGTCGATTCTTGGTATGCCATCAAATCATCCATATAGTTTTCTCTAATCCATTCAAGCATATTATGCGCATCGAATTCACTGGCGCCTCCATCTCTCACCTGGTTATGGAATTCATTTAGCCGAGCAGTTAGCCAAAGTGCTTCTGTCGATTGATTGTCATTCATTGTGTCACCTCCAGGGGGTTAAGTTTCATTATCAGATGGTTATCTGATGTTCGCAATTATAATCGAATGCGTATTAAAATGTTTTTTACGAAAAAGCACCTCTGCTGAGATTAGTGGCTCACAAATAAACGCCCTCGGGTTGCTGCGTCGTATAAACATCTCCAAATATAGTGTCACCGCGATCAACATTTCGCTGCCACTCATAGAAAGTTCCCTTCTTTTTCCTCTTTTACAAAATGAAACCTCCCAAAGGCTTGCCGTGGGGAAGTTTCATTTTGAGAATTTTTTTATTATCCTGGGAATAAAAAACGAAAGGATAAACAGGCCGATGGAAAAGAACACCTTGAAGGAAATCAGTTCCCCCCAGTTGCCGGACGCCCACACGTCCTTCAGTGAACCAATAAAAAACGTAAAGATGAACGTCCCCACGGTAATGCCCAGCCCGGTTCCGGCAATGTAATCCCAAAACCTGACTTTGGTCAGGCCCATGCCGAAATTCATGAGCGTAAACGGAAAATACACCAGGCGTAGGTAGAGTACCGTGGCAAAACCGTTGCGTTCTATACCGTCATCATATTTTTTCAGCTTGTCGCCGATCAAAGAGGCGGCAAACTCGCGGCCCAGGGTGCGCCCGATGAAAAAAGCCGCTGCAGCGCCTATAATGGCACCGAACCAGACCCACAAAAACCCCCAGTAAGGCCCGAATATGGCCGCCCCCAAACCGGTCAAAATGGTCCCGGGCACGAACAGGCAGGCACCGGCAGCATATAAAAGGATGAAGACCGCCGGAGCCCAGAGCCCCATCTTGTCCAGGAACGACCCCAGAGCGTCGGGCGTCAGATAGGACTTTATCGGCGTATAGCGCACCAGCAGGATCGCCCCCACGATAAAAATTACTAAAATAACTATTTTTATATATGGTTTTTTGTCACGTGCCATGATTCGATACTCACCTTGATCTAATCGGAAGTGTAATTTTCATCCTGACCTCAGGATCCGATGGATCCCCCTCAGGTGAAGCCCGGGCCGGCTGTGCAGGTGTAGCAGTGGTCAGCTACGGAAATGGTGCTGCCGGGCTCGGGCGCACCTTCCATCTGGGTCACATGCGTCTTTTTGCCGCCCAGGTGCAGCCTGCAGGCCAGGTTAAAATCACAGTCAAACAAATAGCCGTCCCAGGAGATGGAGACAATGCTGCGGCACATCAACCCTGGCACGGCACATGGGTTGAAGGCCGATTTCAACTTGTTCACATATGCGTCAAGATTCCCGGATGACACAAGCCAATCCTTGAACCGGCCCAGAGGAACATTGGCAAAACTGAAAAGCTTGTTGAAGTGAATATCCCACTTCCGAACCAACTGATCCTTGAAACGCTTTTCGGTCTGCTCCTGGGAAGGGGGCAGAAAGGCTCCTGCAGGATTGGACACCAGGTTCAATTCCAGGCCGGTTCCCGCCATCCCGTAACCCAGGGCATTCAGCTTTTTCAGGGCATTGATGCTGGTTTCAAAAATGCCGCCGCCCCGCTGGGAATCGGTCTGCGACGCACTAAGGGATGGGAACGAGGCTACGATTACCGCCCGTTGCACTGCCAGTAGGTCCATCAGGTCATCATGAAGACCGTCATTCAGGGCGGAGAGGTTGGACCGGAACATCACCCCGGGGGCTGTCTCGCCGGCCCCCTCGATCAAATCCCGGATGTACGGGTTCAGTTCGGGGGCCCCGCCTGTGATGTCAATGACTTTGAATGCTGCCTTCCGGGCATAAGCCAGCACATCCCTCACGGTCTCCCGGCTCATGATTGCTTTGCTTGCGGGCCCGGCACTCAAATGGCAGTGCTTACAGGCCTGGTTGCACAACAAACCCGTGTTGACCTGCAGGGTGTGGGTGGTCTCCCTGGTCAGTGGGATGCCCTGTTTGGACAGAGTCGCCTGAAACGTCTCAGCATTCACTTCAGGTATGTCGGACGCCCCTGCTTCTATTTCTTCAACTTTCAACATATTTAGTTCCAATTACCACAAATACAGACCGGTTGAAAGAAGTACCCATGGATGGGACCCTGGCTCCACACGAATGGTTATAGCTTTTCACTGAAAAATGTTCCGATTGGTATTGTTGACACCGCCTTTCCTCTGCAGTTGAATCGGAACATAATTATGACAACCGGAATAGCAACGAAGCCGCGTATAGTAGAAATTGCTCCGCAATTTTTACATGGATAATTTGCCGGCAATGTTGCGCGCCTGAATACCGTGCACCAGAGAGGCACCCCCCCGGATGGCCGTAGCCACATGCACGGCCTCGGTCATTTCACCCATATTGGAGCCTTTTTCCAGGCAGGACTGGGTGTAGGCATCGATGCAGTAGGGGCATTGAATGGCATGCGCCACTGCCAGGGCGATCAGTGCTTTTTCCCTTTCGGTGAGTTCCCCTTCGGCAAATACGGTTCCGTAATAGTCGAAAAATTTTCTGGCCATTTCCGGCGCTTCTTTGCCGATCTCTTCAAATTTCAGCAAATCCTCTGGTTTATAGTACGACTCCATTGCTAACTCCTTTCTCAAGCAATATTTATAAATCTTTGTTACTAATACCCTCAATAATGCGGAATGCGGATCCTCAGAGCCCCAGAGGACTGAACCACAGAGACCGGACCCAACCCGCGACATGCAACCTGACACCCGAAACCCGACACCAGGCAACCTTTTATTTGGTCAAGCCCTGAATCGTCTTCTGGTTCTTTCCGTCGTCCTCTGTGGCTCCGTTTTCCGGCCTCAGGATTCCGCATTCCCCATTCCCCATTCCGAATTCCACCTTCATTCCTCCAAATAGCAGGCCCTTCCCTTTAAATTGAAAAAGAACTTCAGCCCTTTCTGAACCTTATCGGAAAAGATCTTGGGTGAAAAATAACTGCCCACCACCCGTTTGTTGATTTCTCCCAGGGTGGGATAGGGGTGGACGGCCGCTGCCAGAGTGGACAGTTTAACCTTGCCATTGAGGGCAGCCACCCATTCGGTGATCAGGTCTCCGGCCCGCGGGCCCAGGATCTGCACCCCCAGTGGCTTTTCCTTTTTGTCCAGGATCATCTTGACTTTCCCGACCCGCTCCCCTTCGGCCAGGCTGCGGTCGTTGTCCTGGAAGGCTTCCGTCCAGACCGTGTAGTCGAGACCGGCCCTCTGTACGCCGGTCTCATTCATGCCGATGCTGGCCAGTTCGGGATCGGTATAGGTACACCACGGCAAAAAGGTGTAGTCGGTTTTTCTGGGAATATGAAAAACGGCATTGCTGACCACAACCCCCCCCTCGTATCCGGCCGCGTGGGTAAACTGGAATCCCCCGTTCACATCGCCGGCCGCGAAAATATGTTTCTGGCTGGTCCGCAAGCGGCTGTCCACAACAATGCCGGTGGGTTTGAAATCCACGCCGATGGACTCAAGGTTAAGGCCGTTCACATTGGCCGCCCGTCCCATGGCCACCAGAATCTCTTCCGATGTCAGGTCCATCTTGCTTCCGGATGCCGCCACCAGAACCACGGTCTTTCGGGCGCCGGCAGCCTCGACCTTCTTGATGGACGCCCCCAGATGAAAAATCACCCCCTCGCCGGCCAGCACCCCCATAATCGCATCAGCCATGTCCCTGTCCTCTTTGCCGAGGATCTGGTCGGAACGGTCCACCACGGTTACCCGGCTGCCCAAGCGGTTGAACGCCTGAGCCATTTCAATGCCGATGGGCCCACCGCCCAGGATGGTCAGGGATTCCGGCAGCCTGTCCAGGGAGAAAATTTCCCTGTTGGTCAGAAACCCGGTGGCATGCAGGCCGGGGATGGGCGGCGCCACCGGGGAAGATCCCGTGGCGACAACCCAGTTTTTTGCAGAGAAGTGCTTGCCGTCCAATTGCACGGTGTGCTCGTCATGGAAGCTTGCTTCGCCAAACATGACCTTGGCGCCCAGGCCACAAAAACGCTCCTCTGAATCATGCTTCTGGATCACACGAATGACCTCCTGGATACGGTCGGCAACCCGGCTGTAGTCCACCGGCGGGACATCGATCTCCGGCAGGCCGAACCGGGTGCCGGTTTTCATCATGTGATACACGTGCGCCGAGTGAATCAGTGTCTTGCTGGGAACACAACCGTAATGCAGGCAGTCGCCACCCAGGGACGGTTCCTTCTCGATCAACAGCGCCTTGGCACCGAGCTGTGCGGCCCCTGAAGCCACGGTCAACCCGGCTGCCCCCCCGCCCAAGATACCTATATCAAAATCAAATTCAGCCATGATCATCTCCTCATATTGGTTGTCATAAATAGATTTCCTGAAAAAATCTGAAGCCCTCCGGCAACGTTTAGGTTCAGGCAGCCGCTTGCATCCATTTCTGAAACACAGCCCTGTCCTCCGGATTGATGGACGTAATGACAAACCGGTTCACCGTATCTTCTTTATATTTTTCCGTTGCCGCTACCTTGGCATAGATTTCGTCGAAACAGTGTGCGTCGGAGCAGAAATCAAATTTC
>JAOZRT010000032.1:0-12912 GCA_029940035.1 Desulfobacterales bacterium | reverse complement strand
TACCTTGGCATAGATTTCGTCGAAACAGTGTGCGTCGGAGCAGAAATCAAATTTCAATTTTACATCGGTGAGCCGGTCGAGCGGTCTTTCCAGCACCGCCACAATATCGTTTTCATTGATGGTCAGGGTCGTGCCCGGCATACCGTCATCATTGATCTTTTCATCTTCGATTACCCATAATTGAAAGGGAAGACGGATGGAAAGACCTTTCTCATCCACCTTTGGTGCGTTGAGCGCTACACCGTAGGGAGCCCGCATTGCTGTCGCCGGATAGTAAACCAGAGGGCGCTTCAAGCCCTTCATCATCACCGAGCGCGCCTTTTCAACCTGGACCAGACCCTTGACTTTATTAAAAACAGATTCTCCCATAAAAACTTCACCGCCGGTGGTATTGGCCTCTATGCGGGCGGCCACATTCACGGCGCTGCCCACAATACCGTATTTCATCCGCACTTCCGACCCTATGTTGCCCACCACGACCTGACCGGTGTTGATGCCGATACCCATCTCCAGCAATGGATACCCCTCTTTGACAAATTCCGCATTCAATTCCTGCAGGGCGTTCTGCATGGCAATGCCGCAGGCAACGGCCCGGGCCGGATCGTCCTCTTGCTCCTCGGGAACGCCGAAGATGGCTAATATGGCATCCCCTATAAATTCATCGATGGTGCCCCCGTAGGAAATGATGACCCTGGACATGCGCTCCAGGTATCGGTTCAAAAGGGTGACGATTTTTTCCGGATCATTGTTTTCAGACATGTACGTGAACCCTCTGAGATCTGACATCAAAATGGTCACGGTCTTGCTCTGCCCCCCTATTTTCCGGCCTTCCGGTGAAGTGAGAATTTCCTCGACAACCTTCTTGGAAAGATAGCGCCCGAAGGTGTCCTTAATGAAGTTCATGAGGTGCAGCCGTTCTTCGGACACCTTGAAGATGGTGTCCAGCATCTGCTTGCGGGAATCCGCAATCTGCCGGATCTCCGCAGGTGCGTCTGCCGGCAGGTCAACCTCCCGGGCGGCAGGATCGTCCTCCTGCAGTTTCCTGTTGGCCAGGGCAATGGCCTCGAGGGATGCGATGACTTTTTTCGTCAGAAAACTCCGCAGGGAAACCATCATGAAAAGAATAATGATACCCACCATCAAAACAATCCGCAGGGTGTACCATAACAGATCCTTGCCACCGGCTTCTTCGGTGATCAGCATGTAAAACACCGACCAGGCAAGCAGGATGCCTTCGATAATCAGGATGCGCCAGAACACGCCCTTCAGAAGGACGTGCTTTACGCTGTCCCGGGACGATTTCCCCGATACGCGTTTTATTTCATTCGTGTTTTTACTCATCTGTTTCAACCATGTTGTTATGCAACCATTGGCATTATTCTATTCGTCGAAGGCCAAACAGAAAGCTTACATAAATATTTAAAAAATATTCCCGAGTCCCATCCCCGCACCACCAACATTTCAATCCTTCCGGGGCCACTCGCTGAATATGCGTTCTTCGGTCTGATAACAAAAACGGTTCCATTCGATATTCATGCTGTCACGGTGATAGCAAGGAAAATAGGTTGCATTATTAAATAGAATATTTAAACTTAGGTAATGTGACCTCGGATTGCTTGCCAGAATAACGTTCCACTTGGCATCACGGCGGTATCGATGATTCTTCGCAACCGCCATACCATCCCTGGACCGCATTTACGGGGAAGGAGAATAAATATGAATGATCGCAATAAATGGACCGCAAACCTGTCCCTGCCGCGTGCCCGGACGTCTGAACTGAGGGGCCGGCAATCCGTGCGGGCAACCTTCAAGCTTACCGAAGCCTGCATCGACGCCATCAGCATCGTGGCCGCCCACCTGGGGATCAAACAGAAATCACTCTTCGATCACTTGGTGGAAGATGTCAACACCCTTAATTCAATCGCCGGAGAATTGAGAAATGTGTCCCTGAGACGCTTTTCGCGTGTGCAGAAAACCTATGTCATCAGCCGGAAATCACTTTCCTCTCTGGATGAAGTTTCCAGGGCTCACAATGCCCCCCGGGATGCCCTGGTGGAATACTCCGTACAGAGATTACTCCCGCTCATCATCAATGAGCAGGAAAAGCATGCCGCCCGCAAGAACATCATGGCGGATATAACCCGACATTTCAACGATGGGCGCATCCTTCTGGGCAGGCTTGAAAAGGTCCTGGGTAATGAAGACCCGCTTTGGGGAAAGCTCGAAACCCTGATGAGCCACTACCGGAACACCTATGGCGGGATGCTGGACTTTATGGAAAGAGGCAAAACCATTGAGGAATTCCAGCCTGAAATGTTGCGCAGAATTTTAAGCACCCATGAAAAATAGGGTAAAAGAGTTCTGTCACCCCCCTATTTTTTATGTGAATAGACAGAGCTTACATTCCTTGGCGTAGGTAAGAAAATTCTCAGCCGTCCACACTATCACACCATTGATCAGTTTCGATTCATCGAGTTCCATCATGTCAACGGTCATTTTGCAGGCAATCAGCTCGACGCCCTCGACCTGGGCAATCTCCTGCAGGTCTGCCAGGGATGGGAGGTTGGCCTTTTCTATCTTCTTTTTCATCATCCCGGTTGCCATGGAGGTCATGCCGGGGATAGCACCCATGACACCCGGCGGAAAAAATTTGGCCCGGTCGAATCCGCCCTCCATCACCAGGTTGAGCCCCATGAATGAATAGAAAATTTTACTTTCCATCCCCTGCCTGGCTGCGTTGATCCCCAGCACCAGCGAAGGATAAGCCCCGTCAATGGTATCCTTGACACAGATAAATGCCGCTCTCTCTTTTTCTTCAGTAATTTTTTCTCCTCCCTATCGTTAGAAACAGTCCTCAACTTGTAAAATCTTTATGCCAGATCCATGCGTCTATAATTTATAGAGGCATGTCACCATACCTCCGGGTATCCGACATCCACAAAAGCATCTTCCATCTTCCGTTTGTGCCCTCTTTCCATGGCTGCCAGGTCCAGGAAAACCTTCTTTTTATCGGCATCCGGGCACTCATCCGCAAGCGTCGTATACTGCACCATGGCTTCCTCTTCCTTTTTCATGGCCAGGGCAAAAGCGTCCGCCGGCTTCATATCCATGGACAGCTCCGGAGCATCCATTGTTTCCGACACCTTGTGGTCGGTTTCTCCGTTAAAATAATCGCCAATGGCATTACTGACATAGATCTCCTTTAATATCTCGCGGTGCCGCTTTTCTTCCTCGGCAAACTGTGTAAACATTTTTTTCAGGGCCGGGTTTCTCAACTTTTCCGCCGCGTCAGCGTAAAATTTCTGGGCCCCCACCTCATTTGCCATTGCAAATTTGATGACATCTTTGTATTCACTTAAATTCATAGTCCACTCCTTTCCTTGAAATATAGCGTTTGCGATTGATGCTCTATTTTTTCATTATTGAATATGCAATCTTTATGCCACATTTTTACCTGAAAAGATCAATTCGTGTTCGAGATCGCCTTGCTGACACAAACAAAGATATTCTGACAACCAAAAGGAGGAACCCATGCGCTGGAAGCAATTCTTCACCCCGGTAACATCCATTGACACCACTCAAGCCAGATCGATGGTGGATGAAAAACCCGGCCAGGAAATGACGATTCTGGATGTACGACAACCCAATGAATACGAAGCCGGCCACCTCCCGGGAGCAAAACTGATCCCCCTGCCGGACCTGGGCGACCGCCTTGCCGAAATCGACCAGCACAAGCCGACGCTCATATACTGAGCCTCGGGCGGACGCAGCCGGGTGGCTGCACAAATGATGGCCGGCCAGGGATTCGACAACCTCTACAACATGTCAGGGGGTATCAAGGCCTGGAACAGCAATACGGCCTTGGGTCCGGAAGATTTGGGCCTCGAGCTCTTTGCCGGCACCGAATCCGTTGAGGATGTGCTGGTGGTGGCTTACTCCCTGGAAGACGGTCTGCGTGATTTCTACCTCTCCATGATGGACAAGACCGGCAACACCAAGGTGAAAGACCTCTTCCAGAAACTGTCTAAAATTGAAATCAAGCACAAGGAACGCGTCTTTGCAGAATACCTCAAGGTAACCGGAAAAACCGAATCTGTAGAGCAATTTGAAACCAACAGCGTGGCTGCAGCCGTTGAAGGCGGGCTCACCACCGAGGAGTACCTCCACCTGTTTCAACCTGATTTTGATTCCGAAATCGACATTATTTCACTGGCCATGTCCATCGAAGCTCAGGCCCTAGACCTTTACCAGCGGGCGGCTGACAACGCCGGAGACCAAAAAAGCAAGGCGATTCTCCTGCAGATTGCCAAGGAGGAAACCGCCCATCTTTCCCAGTTGGGGAAGCTGATGGAGGAAGTGGTTCACTGAAAATTCGGACCAATAAAGGGGAATTAGCATGGGTAAACATTTAGTCCTGGTCGGAGGCGGACATGCTCACATGGTCACCCTGGCCAAGCTGCACACCTTTGTGGAAAAAGGACACCGGGTAACCGTCATCGGCCCGTCGGCCCATCACTATTATTCCGGCATGGGTCCTGGCATGCTCGGCCGAACCTACACCCCCGAAGATATCCGCTTTGCCACCCGGCACGTGGTTGAAAAAAGAGGGGGAACCTTTCTCCTGGGAAAGGCCGCCCGCATCCAGGCGGATGAAAAAACCGTTGTCCTGGAATCCGGCGAAACCGTGTCCTTTGACGTGATCTCTTTCAACGCCGGCAGCTACGTCCCCCAGTTGAACCTCAGCGAACCGGCACAGGATGTTTACTCGGTCAAACCCATCGAACGCCTGATGGAGGCCCGGGACAGACTTCTGGAACTGTCCGCCCAAAAGAAGATCTCCGTGGGTATTCTGGGCGGAGGTCCGTCTGCCGCCGAAATCGCCGGCAACCTCTGGCAGCTGACATCCGATGCGGAAGGGCAGATCCCCGACATCCGCATCTTTGCCGGCAAACGGTTCATGGCCCGTTTTTCGGAGAAAGTAAGACAAAAAGTGAAAAACACCCTGGTGAGCAGGGGCATCCGGATTGTGACCAACGGGTATGTTGAATCCATTGACAATCTGCGCGTGGTGCTGGACACCGGGCAGGCGCATGATCTCGACTTTATATTCCTGGCCATGGGCGTCAGACCCAACCCCATCTTCAGCAACTCAAACCTGCCCACCGGGCCTGACGGCGGCCTGCTGGTCAATGCGTTTTTGCAGTGCGACGCCTATCCGGACATGTTCGGCGGGGGGGACTGCATCTACTTTCAGCAACAACCCCTGGACAAGGTCGGTGTGTATGCCGTGCGGCAGAACCCTGTTTTGTACCACAACCTGATGGCCCGCCTGGAAGGCGAAGCGCTGCAGGCCTTCGACCCCGGGGGCGACTATCTTCTGATTTTCAACGTGGGCGGCGGCAAAGGTGTTCTGCAAAAAAAATGGGTCACCTTCGGCGGCAGGCCGGCCTTTTTCATCAAGGACTATATCGACCGGAAGTTCATGCAGAAATTTCAAGCAATCGAAGAATAATGCGGAATGGGGAATGCGGATTTCGGGTGTCGTTAGAGGGAATGTCGGAAGGTAGGTGCTGAAGCCACCCTGTAGTCAGTGGTCGGCACTAAGGAAGACGGACGACGGAAGACCGGCGGCAACCCGACACCTGAAACCTGACACCCGCAATCAGCGTATAACCACCTTGTACCTTATACCGTTAACTGTATACCCATTTATATCATGTAAATCCTGTCTAAAAAAGGTCCGACCACTAGCTACAGACAACAGCTCACCTATTCCACATTCCGAATTCCGCGCTCCACATTCCCCATTCCGAATTCCCAATTCCGAATTCCTAAGTAACGATTTCCCCCAGCGCAGCGTCCAGGTCGGGATAGCGGAATGAAAAGCCGGCCTGCTCGAGTTTGGCGGGTACGGTCCGCTGGCTGTTCAGCATAGCAGCTCCCATTTCGCCGGCAATGAACTTCAGTACAAAAGCAGGGGTTTTCATAAACGTCGGCCGGCCGAGCTGCTGCCCGAGAATACGGGTGAACGTTTTGTATCTCACGGCCTGGGGGGCGCAAAAATTGAAAACGCCGGCAGCATCCGGCGTCTGCAGGATAAACAGCGTGGCTGCTGTCAAATCGTCAATATGCATCCAGGGGAACCAGTGCCTGCCGTTGCCCAGGGGGCCGCCCACAAAGAATTTGAAGGCCGGCAGCATCTTGGCCAGGGCGCCCCCGCCCCGGCCCATGACCACGCCGAAACGCATCAGCGCCACCCGGGCGCCCTTTTCCTCGGCCCTGTGCGCTTCGGCTTCCCATTCAACGCACAGCCTGGCCAGAAAATCGCTTCCCGGTTCCGCCGACTCCGCCAGCCGATCGTCTCCCCGGCTGCCGTAGTACCCGGCGGCCGACGCACTCAGCAGCGTTACCAATCGATCGGCATCCAGGGATTCCACCAGGTTTCTGGTGGTCAGAATCCGGCTGTTAACCATCTGGGATTTGTAATCTTCTGTCCAGAAGTTGAAAATATTCCGGCCAGCCAGATTGACAATACCATCCGCTTCCCTGGCAGCATCCTGCCACGCCCCCTTTTCAGTGGTGTCGGCAACGATGTAGGTGAAATTTTCCGCTCCCGACAAGGGGTGCTTCAATGACGTGCCGGTCGACGCAACCTGCCAGCCTTTCTGGAGATATGTCCGGCAGAGGTGCGCTCCTACAAACCCTGTCCCACCGGTTATGAAAATATTCATGGAAACCTCTTTCGAATGCGGAATGTGGATTCCCCATTCCGAATTCCACATTCCCCATCCCGCATTATAAGATCCTGGCAAGCTGCCGATCGATCTCGGGTTTCTGAACCGCTCCGGGCACATTGCTTTTCAGCTGCCCGTTATTAAAGAACAGCAAGGTGGGAATGCTCAGGATGCTGTAGTTTGCAGAGGTCATGGGGTTCTGGTCCACGTTTAATTTGGCGACTTTCAGGCGTCCTGCTTTCTCCCTGGCCACCTGGTCGAGAATGGGACCCATCATCTTGCACGGGCCGCACCACGGCGCCCAGCAGTCCAGCAGCACGGGCCCGGGATAACCCAGGACCTCCGCCTGAAAAGTCGCATCGGTGACCATTACCGGACTGCTGTGATAGGTCATCCCGGGCAGGGACGCTTTGCACTTCCCGCACACCGGCTTGTCATTGAGGCGCGCCTTGGGAACCCGGTTCTTGGTTTGGCAGCCCTTGCACTGTATGATTACACTCTCCTGGTTCATATTACGGATCTTCTCCTATGAGGTCATCGAATTCCGCCGATGTCATGACGTTGTTTTCGATTATAATTTCACGAATGGTCTTGCCGGCCTGGTGGGCCAGTTGGGACAATTCTGCCGCCCGGTCATATCCCAGCTGCGGGACAAGGTAGGTGGCCAATGCCAGACTTTCCTCCACATAGCTTTTGCATTTTTCCTTGTCGGCTTCGATTCCCCGGACACATTTTTCGGCGAGCACCCGGGCGCTTTCCCCAAGAAGGCTGATGGACTGCAGCAGGTTGTACGCGATAAGCGGCTGCATGGTGTTCAATTCAAATTGCCCTTTTTGCCCGGCAAACGTGATGGTGGTGTCGTTACCGATAACCTGCGCGGCAGCCTGAAGGACCACCTCCGGGATGACCGGGTTCACCTTGCCCGGCATGATGGAGGAGCCCGGCTGAAGGGTAGGCAACCGGATTTCCCCCAACCCGCCGCGCGGCCCCGAGGCAAGCCAGCGCAGATCGTCCGCGATTTTCATCAGGCTGACGGCCGCACTTTTCAGCGTCCCGCTCATTTCCACGGCAGCGTCCCTGGCGCCCTGGGCCTCGAAACGGTTTTCCGCCTCCCGGAAATGCAGGCTGAGATGATGGTTGATCTTTTCGATGACCGCCGCCGCAAACACCGGCGGGGTGTTCATGCCGCTGCCCACGGCCGTACCCCCCAGAGCAAGTTCCCTCAAACCATTAGAAGCGTTTTTTATCCGCACAACCGACAGCTCCACCTGCCTGGCATAAGCACTGAACTCATCACCGAGGAACATGGGCACCGCATCCTGAAGATGGGTCCGGCCGATTTTACGAATATGGCGCCACAACTCCGCCTTTTCTGCCAGGGCCTGTCTGAGGGTTTCGAGCCGCGGCAGAAGGTCGTGTTCAATGGCACTGAGAGCCGAGATATGCAGTGCCGTGGGAATGACATCGTTGCTGGATTGGCCGAGATTGACGTGGTCGTTGGGGTGCACCGGCGATTTCCCGCCAATGTTGCCGGTCAGACGTTCGTTGGACCGCGAGGCAATGACTTCATTCATGTTCATGTTGGTGGATGTCCCTGAGCCGGTTTGAAACACGTCCACCACGAACGCCGCCGCCAGGCGCCCTTCCGCAACCTCCCCAGCGGAGGCAACGATGGCTTCCGCAACTTCCGGGTCCAGTCGCTTCAGATCTATATTCACTTCCGCGGCAAACTGCTTGATCAGGGCCAGGGCACGGAGAAAGACAAACGGCAAACGCAGCCCGCTGTCGATGGTGTTCTGCCTGGCCCGTTCGGTCTGGGCGCCGTAATAGGCGTTTTCCGGTACGAAGACCTTGCCCAGCGAGTCCTTCTCCTCCCTGTATTTCATCTTCACCGCCTTGTGGCTAAGCAATGCCTTTTTACCCTGTCGTTGCAAAAGCCGGAGGGTAAACAATAGGGTTTATCCGGCCCGACCGTCATCACAGGGCTCGTCGGAACCGTCCCCTCTTGCATCCTCAGCGGAAAAAGAGGCGGTGCACACCGGCAGCGGCTCCTTATCAGTTGCAGCGAGTGCCGCCAGTGCCTTTTCATAATCCGGCTCTTCCGACAGTTCATCAACCTGCTGGGTGTAGGCAACCTGGCCCTCCCGGTCGAGAACCATCACCGACCTTGCCAACAGACCGGCCACCGGCCCGCCTTTGAGCTCAATGCCGTAATCCTTGCCAAAGGACCTGTCGCGCATATCCGACAGCGAAACAACACCCTCGATGCCTTCGGCTTCGCAGAACCTGGCATGTGCAAAGGGCAGGTCGCGTGAAATGCAGAGCACCGCCGTGTCGTCATGCCCGGCCAGTTCACTGTTGAAACGCCGTACCGATGCGGCACAGGTGCTTGTGTCCAAGCTCATGAATATGTTTAACACCAGTTTTTTCCCTTTGAACTGTTCCAGTGACACATCGGCCAGATCAGTGCCGGTCAACTTGAAATTAGGGGCCGGATTGCCCACCGCAGGTAGATCGCCTGACGTTTGAACGGGATTGCCTTTGAGTTTTACTTGTGCCATGTTGCCTCCTTATTGAGTCCTTATTTGAACCTAAAGTGAGCGTTTCAAATTCTAAAAAATGGTTGAATCATCCATTATTGTCGTCATTCAACTGAAACAATACAATAAACGTGCCATCAGCGAAATCGGGGAATAATTTATTCCCCTTTCATGCAAGATTCAGGTATTATGGTATGATTGTTGCTTTTTAGATACTATCAATTATTCTTTTGAACCCCAAAGAACAAGGAGGTACATCATGACCGCAAAAAAAGAACGCTATCATATAAAATCCGCCTGCCCTCAGTGCGGCTGCAGCTACGCCCAGGTTCTCAGCCCCGAAGAGATCAAGGAAAAATACGGTGACATGCCCAACGTGGAGCTCGAATGCGGCGAGTGTATGCTTAAGTTCGAAAAAACCATGGAGGAAGCCTGTCCTGAGTGGGATGCGGAGTGTAAGCTCAAAGAATAGAGAATTTTTCTGTATTGCATGGTGTTGGCTAAACTGTATTTCAATAAAAACGAACCGATTGTAACCCTGTTTCCATATAAACCCAAAAAGATTAAAATGAAAGGTTAATCAATGAACTACGACTTCAATGCAGATGAAATCCTTCAAATGGCCGAACAGATTGAAAAAAACGGAGCCGCTTTCTACAGGGAATGTGCCGGGAGGGTGGCCGATCCGACTGCGGTTCAACTGCTTGAAAAACTGGCCGCCATGGAAGACGATCACGAAAAAACCTTTGCCAACATCCGGTCCCAACTGTCGGTCCAAGAAAAAGAGAGCACCACCTTCGACCCTAATGGCGAAGCCGTGCTTTACCTTAAGGCGCTGGCCGACACCAAGGTTTTTTTCGAAAAGAGCATCGACACCAGCAACATGGAGGATATTCTCAAATCTGCCATTACCGCTGAAAAGGATTCAATCGTCTTCTACCTGGGCATGAAAGATCTGGTCCCGGAAGGGCTGGGGGCACTGAGGGTGGACGCCATCATCAAAGAGGAGATGTCCCACATCAGGCTTTTGAGCAACGAACTGGTGGCCCTCAAAAAAGCGTAAACCGGGTCCCCGGGTTAGTTTCAAGATCAAGAACACCCGCCATGCGCATTTATCTTCCCCGTGCGCCCGAAGCGTTGCTTATCTTCAGGCGCACAGGGTTTCACAGCCGGCCCGACCAGGCGAGGAGGGGTACCATGTCTCACCCCCCTTCTTTTGATACACAATGTATCATGGAAAACATGAGACAGCACCCATGGATTGCCGCGACCTCGTGTCATAGATATCTGGGCTTTGCATGCGTCGGAGGCTTTCAGTGGAGGGGTTCGATGGCGGATCGGCGTCTTGCACTCCAGTGAAAAGTGATTATCCTGTTGTCAAGATTACAGAGACTGGAAGATTAATATAACAAACAAAGGGTTGACCACACCAGAATCCAGGAGGTTAACATGTGGGAATATACGGACAAAGTCAAAGACCATTTCATCAATCCCCGCAATGTCGGTTTCATAGATGATTTCGACGGCATGGGCGAAGTTGGATCGCTGGCCTGCGGCGATGCGCTCAAACTGACATTCAAGCTCGACAATGAAAACATAATCAGCGATGCCAAGTTTCAGACCTTCGGGTGCGCCAGCGCCATTGCATCGTCTTCCGCGCTTACGGAAATGATCAAGGGCATGCCCCTGGATGAAGCCGCCAAAGTGACCAACGACGACATCGCCAAATATCTCGGCGGGCTTCCTAAGGAAAAAATGCACTGTTCGGTCATGGGGCGTGACGCCCTCGAACACGCCATCGCCAACTACCGGGGCGAAGAAGTCAAAGAAAAAGAAGGCGAAATCGTATGCGAGTGCTTCGGTATCACCAACCTTGAAATTGAGCGGGCGGTCAAAGAGAGCGGCCTGACCACGGTGGAAGACGTTACCGATTATGTAAAGGCTGGAGGCGGCTGCGGAAACTGCCACGATCGCATCCGGGAGATCATCCAAGAGGTCAGCAGCCAGTCTATCACCGAACGCCAGAAAATGGAAAACCTGACCAACATTCAAAAAATCAAGCTGATTGAAGAGACCCTCGACCGCGAAGTCAAGCCAGCCCTCAATAAAGATGGGGGGGATATCGAACTGGTGGATTTCAATAACGGCACTGTTTTCGTAAAACTCCACGGAACATGCT
This sequence comes from Desulfobacterales bacterium, assembly GCA_029940035.1. GTDB lineage: Bacteria > Desulfobacterota > Desulfobacteria > Desulfobacterales > B30-G6 > JAJDNW01. Next base: position 1,459 of record JAOZRT010000032.1, on the reverse strand, counting down.
CCAACTGCGCATCATCACACCTGACACTGAAAAATTATGTGGAAACCAAAATCAAGGACCTTGTTTCCCCCGAACTGGTGGTGGAAGAGGTGACGCAATGAAAACAATCTATGTGGACAACAATGCGACAACCCGGGTGGACAAAAGCGTTTTCGAAGAAATGCTGCCCTATTTCAGGGAGAGTTACGGCAACCCTTCCAGTATGCACACCTTCGGCGGCAACGTGGCTGCCGGCATAACAAAGGCACGCGAACGCGTGGCCGCCCTGATCAATGCAGAACCGGAAGAAATTGTCTTCACCAGCTGCGGAACGGAAAGTGACTCCACCGCCATCTGGGCCACCATCGAAGCATATCCCGACAAAAAGCACATTGTCACTTCGCGGGTGGAGCACCCGGCTATCAAAAACCTGTTTGAACACCTTTCTAAAAAGGGCTACACGGTCTCCTTTGTGCCTGTTGACAAAAAGGGGAACCTCGACCTGGATTACCTCTATGAGCAGCTGACCCCGGAAACAGCTATTGTCAGCGTCATGTGGGCCAACAACGAGACCGGGGTCATCTATCCGGTGGATAAAATTGCCGCGGCAGTTCGTGAAAAAGGGATTGTCTTCCACACGGATGCCGTTCAGGCCGCGGGCAAACTCGAGGTTGACGTGAAAAAAAATCCCGTGGACCTGCTCTCGCTTTCCGGTCACAAGATTCACGCCCCCAAGGGTGTGGGCGCCCTTTACCTTAAAAAAGGCACAAAATTCTCACCGTTTCTCATCGGCGGCCATCAGGAACATGGTCGCCGGGGCGGAACAGAGAATGTTGCCTCCCTGGTGGCCTTGGGCAAGGCTGCGGAACTGGCCAAGCAGCGGCTTTCGGAATCCACCCAAAAAACCGCGGCACTGCGGGACAAGCTGGAAAAAAATCTCCTGGAACGAATACCCAACAGCATGGTCAACGGCGACCCGCAGCATCGTCTGCCCAACACCACCAACATCAGCTACGAATATGTGGAAGGCGAAGCCATCCTCCTGATGATGAATGAATTTGGCATCTGCGCTTCATCCGGTTCGGCATGCACATCCGGATCTCTGGAGCCGTCCCATGTTCTGCGGGCCATGGGTGTGCCCTTCACAGCTGCCCACGGTTCGATTCGCTACAGCCTGAGTGGCGACAACACCGAAGAGGAAATCGACGCCATCATTGAGCACACACCGCCCATCATCGAACGGCTGCGCGAGCTCTCGCCCTTTTGGAGCCAACGCAAGGCCTCATAGAACCTGACGTTTGCACGCCGGTTTCCGGCTCCTGCAGAACTCAGGTGAAACATGTGCGGCCACAGCCAGCCGCCTTCGCACCATGGATTAATACCTGCATTGAAGAACCTCACGACAAACCGCGAGGAATCCTCAACCGTAAGGAATTCTGCCTGATTTTGATTCGCTCGCTTACCCCGCAGCAAGCTGCGG
>JAOZRT010000210.1 GCA_029940035.1 Desulfobacterales bacterium | reverse complement strand
TTTTGTTTGCATAGGGTGTGACAATTTAGCCTTTCTGCGCACGTTTCGCGTTGGTCGCATAAAAGGCTGGCAATGACGCTGAACCGGGGGTGGCCGTGCAGGATGGCCTGGTGGTCTGATTGCTGGTAAACGCTTTTGTGGGCCGGGTATTCACTTGAAGCGGTGATAGCCGTACACCTGCTGTCATCCATGGCGCAGGGGTCGATGCAGTCCTCTAGCTCGTCCAGGCTGCTGGTGGTCTGAGAAATATAAACGGCATTACCCAGGCGATAGGAAATATTCCCGAAAAACGAGTCCACCATTCGTTTACCGACCGTCAACCGGCCCACCTCACAGATGGCCCGGACAGCATCTTTTTCGCTGTTAAAGGGGCCTTTCATCAAGGCTGGATGGGACCCGGCCTCTTCAAGGCATGCCTTGTAGTATGTTTCACCCTTTATGATGAGTTCTGCCAGCAAAGCATCCCGCCGACCGGCCCTTAAGTCGTCGAAAAAATCCACGAACGCCTTTACAAACAGGGAGAAACAAACCGAGCTGAAAACGATATAGGCCTGTTCCGGGCTGACGGTTCCGTAGCTGATGACCCCCTGTTCCGGAATGATGGCACATTTGCGCTCTTTAAGTACGTGGATGAGGTCGGCTGCTGAGGGGGCATGCACGACCGGCAGTTCATGGAGAAAGGTCCGGTTTTCGTTGTCCTGGGGGCAAAGTGCGGGGCTGCCGGCCGGCATGCGTGCCACCAGACGATTGATCAGGGAAAAGTAGGGCTCTGCCGGTCGGGCAAACAAGATGGCGGCCACATCCAGCCCGGCAACTACTTTTTCAAGGAGCGGCTGCATTGGGTCGGGCCGGTTCCACACCAGGTCGGCGTCCAATCCGCCGAGGAGAGGACCCGGGGGTTCTACCAGGCCTTGGTCAACGAGTTTGTCTGTGTATTTTCTAATAAGGTTTTCCATTCGTAACTTCTCAAAATCCCAGCTCCAATAAACCCGCTGGAGGCGGACAGGCCGAATTTGAATATCCAATAATCAATATCCAATGTCCAATTATCAAGTAGGGGTGCCCCTTGTGGGTACCCGAACAACCATAGACGATTCGCGAAAACTAGCAGAGACAAGGCCTGCCCCTACAGGGCATACTGCTGACTGCTTTGTAGCGCAGGGATTTATCCCTGCTAAACCGTGCTCTGATTCACCATACTTTAGCAAATTAGCGACGCAGTCGCGTTTTATAAAATCGTGGAACACGATTTTATTTCCACTCGAGATTAAGCTCCTCACATTTGTCGCGGGTGGGCAACCCTGCCTTGTTTAACCCCCTGATGCGGTAGTAGTTGGAACGCGCTTGGAGAAATTCATTTCTGTCCAGGGGGCCTATGCGCATATCTTCCCCGTGGGAACCCGGCTCCTGAAAAAAACGTTGGGGCAGATCATCGTCCCGGGCGGAAAAACCATTGAGTGCATTCAGGATACGCTCGCGAAAATAGATGCGTTCGCCAATTTTCAACAGATCCTGGCCGGTGGTCTGCAGACCGGTTACCCCGTATAGGGCCCGGGCGTATTCTTCCAGGGTGGCCCCGAAAAATATGAATTTGCAGGCCGTTAGGGAGTCCACCACGGCATTCAAATCCTCGGCGATTTTTATGATGCGTGCTTTGCCGCTGAAGGTGAACCGGTCCGTGGCCACTGGTTTGCGCAAAATTTCATGGGAGATGGGGTAGGCCCTCAGATGACATCCCCCGCGGGTGGACAGGGCGTATCCCAAAGCCATGCCCAAGGCACCCCTGGGGTCGTAGGCCGGCAGTTCCAGCTTTTTGATTGACATGGAGGTTTCCGGTCGGCCGGCCTGGGCGGCGTAACGGCTGGAGCCCATTTTGAGCTGCCGGCCGATGCCTCTGGACCAGGCGATATCCTTGAGCAGCGGGATGATCTCTTTGGGTTTCAAGGGACGGCCCGTCACTTCCGCGTGGCAGGCCAGGGTGGCTCCGGCGGAGATGGTGTCCATGCCCATATCGTTGCACACTCGATTGGCCTCCATCACCACGTTCATATCCTTATTTTCCAGCAGGGCATGAAAATGACTCATGGTTTCGTATTCCGGCAGGGCGCCTCCCCGGGAATCCTTTTTTTTGCAGAGAATGTGGCAGCCGGCACACCCGGTTTTTTTGGAACCAAAGGCTTTCCGGTACTGGAAGGCATTCATATCCTCGGCACCCGGGAAATGGGTTTTGCGGAAGTTAGCCGTGGGCATCATGCGCCGGTTGTGAATCAGGTCGAACAAGGCAGCCGTTCCGTAGTGGGTAAGGCCGAGGTCGCCCATCAGGACCGGTGCGGCGGCTGCCAGACGAAAAATTTCTTCGCAGGCCTGCTTGAGCTCGGCTTTATCGTAAACCGGGATGGCTGCATTGCCCCTAACCTTTAGAAAACTCATTTTTTTGTGGGACATGACCAGGCCCAGCCCCCCGCGGCCTGCGGCAAAATGTCCGTCAACCATGATGCTGGCAAAACGAACCCCGTTTTCAGCAGCCGGTCCGATCAGAGCGCAGGCGCTTTTATCTTTTATACGTTGGAGGCGTTTGCTGATGGGGAGCCTGAATAACCCGCTAGCATCTTGAAATGAGATCTTGTCGTCTCGGATGGTTACACCGGTCCACTGCCTGGCCCGTCCCTTTATCACGACGGCGTCGTAACCGGCGCGTTTGATCTGAAAACCCAAACGGCCACCCACGGAAGCATCTCCTATGGTTCCGGTAAGGGGCGACCGGGAGGCAATCACCATGCGTCCGGAGGTGGGGGCAGGGGTGCCCACCAGCGGACCGGCTGCAAAAATCAAGGGCATGTCCGGGTGGTCCCAGGCCTTGGTAACGTGAGGCTGCAGAATTTCTCCGGCAATGCCTTTGCCGCCCAGGCATTGATGAAAATAGGCGGCAGACGGATTTCGGGCTGTGAATTGCCTGCGAGTCAGGTCAATTTCCAATATGTTACCTGTCCAACCAAACATGTCTGGCCTATACCTTATTTAAAGAAAAAAAGCCAGACAATCAGCGCAACGACCTATAAATACAGATAATTTAATCTACACACCAATGAATATCCGCAAAGTGAAATTTGTGCTTGACTTAAAAAAGAGACGAGGTTAACTATATGAAACCCTATGAAACTATAAGAAACTCTACCGACAGAATGGAGTAACCCATGGATCCGTTCAGCGTCGCCACGGCGATCAAAAGCCTCAGAAAGGACAAGGGGTACAGCCTTAGCAGGCTTGCCGCGCTGTCCGGCCTATCAAAAGGGTACCTATCCAAGATTGAAAACGGTATCAACGTCCCTACCATCACCACCATGGCCAGAATCGCAACCGCCCTTGAGGTGGATGTGACCTATTTCTTTTTGCAGCAGGGACAAGCCAGCCGGAACCGGAAAATGGTTTTTGTCCGCAGTGATGAAAGAAAGGAAATCAACATCAAGAGTCCGGAAAGTGTTGTCAGGAAGAGGTGGCCGCTTGCAAGCCAGAAATATGACCGCCATATGGACCCCTATATCATCGAAGTGCCGGTCGAAACCACCAATCTCTATCAGTTCGAAGGCCAGGAGTTCTACTACTTGTTGGAGGGGCGTATTGAGATGACCTATGGAGGGGAAAAATACGTTTTTGAAGCGGGTGACTCGGTTTATATCGACTGCGATGTTCCTTATTCGGGTAGGAGCATGGGGCCGGAGCCGGCCAAGGTGCTCGTTGTCGTGTATCATATGGGACCCAAAGAACACAAAACCCCATAGTTGCAGAATAGGGTTTAAATTGCCAAAACAGAAACTAAAAGGAGACACGTAAATGATAAAAAATAGCAGCGGCGGAATTGGCACAATCCGGTTTTTAACGGAGAAAGATATGCAGAAGATTGACGAACAGGCGCTTTTTTTGTTGGAGAATACCGGTATCGGCATTGAACACAAGGCCGGTATGGAAATGCTGGAAAATGTGGGCGCCACGGTGGACTACGATAAAAAAACTGCCCGCTTTCCGGCGGCGCTGGTGGAAAAGTGCCTGGGATCCGTGCCGCGCAAAATTATCCTGGCCGGCAGGAACCCGGAAAGGGACCTCGTCCTTGAGCCGGGCGGCACCATGCGAACTCGCAATACAGGCGGTATGACCCAGATACATGATCTTGAAACAGGGAAAATTCGGGAGTCCGTTCTTTCCGATACAGCCGATTTTGCCAGGTTGTTGGACGGTCTGGACAATATTGATTTTATTGCCCCCCTTTACGCGGCCGACGTACCTCTGGAAATACTGGAACTTCAGGTTCTGGAAACCATGATGTGCAATACGGATAAACACATCAACATCCGGGCGCTGGACAAAAGGACATTTCCCTATCTCATCAAAATGGCCGAGATCGTCGCCGGCAGCAAGGAGGCCTTGAAAGAGCGGCCGGTCATCAGCATCCTTGAAGCGCCTATCTCCCCGCTGTTTTTCCCCGCTGTTTTCATTGAATCGCTCCTGTTGGGAGGGGAGGCCGGGATCCCCATCGAAATCTGCTCCATGCCCAATGTCGGCGGAACAGGCCCGATTACATTGGCAGGTTCACTGCTGTTGTCAACGGTCGAACACCTGGCAACCATCGTGATTTCGCAGACGGCCCATCCGGGAGCCCCTTTGATTTGGGCTTCACGGTTTCCAGCCCTGGATATGAAAAGCGGTGACACGGGGATGCTGACGGAAGGCGCCATGGTCTCTGCAGCAGCAGCGCAGCTGGCAACCGAATACTACAATTTGATCTGTGACTTGCACGGGCCGGCCACGAATGCTGTCAACCCTGAAGGCGAGTCTGTTTTCGAAGAGTGCATCGGCGCGTTCGTGACCGGGTTTGCCGGCCGCCCCTCAGTATTGTGCGGCGCCGGAGGGATGGAACTGGGGATCGCTACCAGCTTTGAGCAGATGGTCATATCAAATGAGATTTTTTCAGTCATCCGCAGGGTCATCGACGGCTTTGTCATTGATGACGAGACTCTGGCAAAGGATGTTATTGCCCAGGTCGGTGCTGGCGGAAATTATCTTGGAGAGCAGCACACGCTCGATCACTTGAGAAGCGAGCGACTGAATTCTTCCTTGTTGAAACCGAAAACGAGGGCCAAGTGGGTTGAAGAGGGTTCCAAAAGTCTGGTTGAACTTGCCCGTGAGAAAGCACGGACCATTTTGGCAGAACACCAACCGGCACCCATGGATGATGCCACCCTGGCAAGCCTCAAGCAGATTGTCCAGGCAGCACAAAAGGAATTCAGCGCGTGAGAATGAAGGGTGCGAAGTTCAGCCTGTCCTTTAATTTTATGAGATCATTAGTAAAGGAGAAAACGAGATGAAAGCGATAGTACTTGGTGGTTGCGGCGCAGTCGGCGGCAATGCCGTGAAAACCCTGGTAAAGACAGATACATTTTCAGAGGTAGTTATCGGCGATTTCAACATGGAAAAGGCCCAGGAGATGGCGGCCCAACTGGGCAATAAACTATCCGCTGTACAGATGGATGCGGCCGACAGAGCCAGTATCAGGAAAGCCATTGACGGCTGCGATCTGGTGGTGAACTGTATCGGACCCTTCTACAGCACCGTAGAGAACATCCTCGAGACGGTCATCGAAGCGGGAATCGATTACGTGGATGTGTGTGACGACCCTGATGTTACCCTCGAGATATTAAAACTGCATGAAAAAGCAAAAGATGCCGGCATCCTGGCCCTGATTGGTATGGGCGCTTCTCCCGGTGTCACCAATCTGCTCGGAAAACTCATTGCCGACGATTTTCTTGACGAGACCGATTCCATCGATATCTTTCACACCCACGGCGGGGAGCCCGTCGAGGGTGAGGGCGTGATCGGTCATCGCTTTCACTGCATGAGTATCGATATCCCCATGTTTCTGGACGGCGAGCTGAAGTATGTCAACTACTTCGAAGCGGATGGCATGGCGCTCAGAGAGCGAGTCGATTTTCCGGTGATCGGCAAGAATATACCGGTGTTCCCCTATCCGCATCCGGAGCAGTTGACCATGCCGGACTATATCAAGCTCAACCGGGTCACCAACAAAGGTTCTGTTCTGCCCATAGAGTACTACGAACTCACTTCGGAGCTGTGCCGGATGGGATTTGCCAGTACGGAATCTCTATTGGTGAAGGGGCAGGAGGTCACACCCTACGATTTTGCGGTCGCCTATATCATCAAGGAAAGGGAGCGGCTGCTCAAAGAAACCGGATTTGGTTCCCAACGGGGAGCCATGAGCGTGGTCGTCAAAGGAAGCAAGCAAGGAAAATTGCAGGAATACAGGGTGCACCTGGTTTCATCGGACAAGGCCCTTGGCGAGGGCACGGGTATTCCCGCCGCAGTGGGGGCTATTCTGCTCGCAGAAGGCAAATTAAATGGAAAAGGTGTTCTCCCGCCGGAGGCTTGTGTCGATCCCAAGGAATTTGTCGATGTAGTCAAACCGTTGATGGACATGACGGAAGGCGAGGACGGCAAATCTCCTGAGAGCAACATTATCTTCGAGCATGTGGATGAAAACGGCAAGGTTACGGTGCTGGATTTTTAACTGGCGCTGATCACCCCCATTGTATGAGTAGATGAGGGATAAGAAAGGAAGCGTACAAAGTGGGAAAAAAAGAAGGTTTTCATCCGGACTGGACGACCAGGGCGCCTGAAAAGGGCACCTATCGGTCCATATTCAAATGGGGCGCGCCTGATCAGTTCAAACACCCCAATGCCGGTTTTTATGCGTTGTTGAAAGATGAACTGGCCTTGAGCGATGCTGATTTCAAGGAAAAGCGCAACCAGGGAAACGGCCAGGTTCAATGCGATATCCCCATAGGCCTCACAGATGACCAGGTGCAGCGCTTCAAAGAAATCGTGGGCCAGGACAATGTGGCCATGGACGACTACGCCCGGGTTAAATTCTCGCACGGTAAAACAGCGGAAGAGATCATGAAGCTGAGGCGGGAGATCGTCGGCAATCTGGTCGACTTGGTGGTGCAGCCCAGGAACAAAGCGGACGTCAGGCAAGTTGTCGCCTATTGCCATGCCCAGAAGATACCTCTGTATTCCCGGGGCGGCGGTTCCTCGGTCACCATGGGCCTCACGACCACCAGGGGGGGCATTTGCCTCGATATGAGCAGGCACATGCACAAGGTGCTGGAAATCAACGAAACCAACCACACCGCCACTGTGGAACCGGGCATTCTCGGTCCCCAATATGAGCATGCGCTTAACCATGCGCCGGGCCAGATGGGGGCAAAGCGGCGCTATACCTGCGGCCATTTTCCGCAGTCCTTCGAGTATTCATCTGTTGGCGGCTGGATCGCCGCCTTGGGTTCGGGGCAGCAGTCCACGTACTATGGCGACATGTACGACCTCGTGGCCAGCCAGGAATACGTCACCCCGGTAGGCGACTTCAAAACGCTGGATTTTCCGGCCACGGCCACCGGCCCGAAGGTGAATGACATCATGAAGGGCAGTGAGGGAACCTTCGGGGTTCTGGTGAGCGCAACGCTCAAAATTTTCCGGTACATGCCGGAAAACCGGCAGCGATTTGCCTTTGTTTTTCCCAGCTGGCATGCGGCTGTGGATGGCGCCCGGGAAGTCTGCCAGGGAGAATTCGGAATGCCCTCGGTGTTCAGAATTTCCGATCCGGAGGAGACTGAGATCGCCATGCGGCTCTACGGGATCGACGGTACGGTCATCGACAAGGGGATAGCCCTGCGCGGTTACAAACCCGGGAAACGGTGCATTATGGTCGGCCAGGCGGAAGGGGCCCCTTCCTATGCGAAAAATGTGAAAAAGAACATCAAAAAGGTGTGCCGGGCCCACAAAGCCATGTACATCGGCGGTTATCCCATGAAAAACTGGGAACACGGCCGTTATGCGGACCCATACATGCGCGAGGACCTGGATGATTACGGCGTCATGGTCGATACGCTGGAGGCCGGGGTGACATGGGATAACCTTCATAATCTGTACAAAGGCGTCAGGGAATTTATTAAATCCAGAAAAAATACGGCTTGCATGACGCATGCCTCCCATTTTTACCCCCAGGGGACGAATCTCTATTTTATTTTTATTACCCGTATGGACCACATAGAGGAGTACCGGGAATTCCAAAGCAGCATCATCGATAAAATCTCAATGCATGGCGGTTCCCTCAGCCACCATCATGGGGTCGGTAAAATGATCGGCCCCTGGATGGCAAAGCACCTGGGGGACCAGCAGATGAACGTCCTCAAGGCCGTCAAGAACCATTTCGATCCCCACGGTATCATGAATCCGGGGGGTACGCTGGG
>JAOZRT010000209.1 GCA_029940035.1 Desulfobacterales bacterium | reverse complement strand
GGGGGCATTTTATCGTGCGGTGAACAGGCAATTTCAGAGGAATGACTCCGGTCGTGGAAAATACAACAAAACACAAAAACAACCAGCATCAATATTTTACAGTAAAGCGAAAAGACAAATGCAGCGGGAAATCAAGATTTCCCACTGCACCAATAACTCCAACAACTTTTGCCCCCCTTTACTTAACGGGGTCTTGCAGCCTCAGTAGCCTTGTAATCAATGACAATACGATTGTCGTCTTCTGTAAGGATTACGACATGTTTTTCTTTCGCCTCTTCCATAGTCATTTCCCCGGAGCGTACTTTATCCCTGATTTTATCGGGATGAACATAACGAGGATCATCGCGAAGCTCAGTCCTGAGTATTTCTGTGGCCGCCATATCAACTGCAACATCTTCCGGATTATCAGTCAAAGAACTAGGATCGATAACCACTCCGTATACATTTTTTGCGCGGGAAGCAGAAATGATTTCATCCCTCACATCCAGTCTGATTTTTTCAGTGTCACGGTCCAGCGGGTTCCCGTAACCGCCGCCACCCATACACTCCGTATATAGTATATCACCGGCAAACATGGGAGACATGCACATGGTAGGAAAGAACTCTTTATTATCCGAATCTTTCCGTTTCATATAAAGATTTCCGGTAGGCGCATATGGAGCACCATTCGATCCGGCGGGAGGAAAGAATGTCCCGCTGGCATCACCGGCCATCAGTAACGTTTTTGCTTCTTCGGCCGCATCGCAATGCCGGATAGCCGTGGTTCCACGAGCACCGATCCATTGACCAGGGCCCTCCATATCAGTCATGATCTGCATCTCTTCCCAATGGAAAGGCATGAACAACTCACACACTTCCACGGATCCATGCTTAATAACACCCGCCAGAACTGTTCCACACATTCCATCCCATCCGTCATGACCTTCAACAGCACCACTTCCCCCTTCTTCTAAAAATGGGGCTCCGAAATATTCAAAATCAGACCCAGTCCTGGGATCTGTAAATGGCATTCGACCAGACACGTCTACAGAGTAGTGTCTAGAGAACACACCCTGAGCCTTCTTGGTGGCTTTGGACAAGGCCTGTGTAACCGCATCGGTAATTTCCGTGGCCGTACTACACCCGCAGGCACCATACGTGCTGGGCCGTGTCGGGTTCACGATTGTGCCTTCAGGTGCAATAATTTTGATGGGCACTAATGCGCCATGGTTACGTGGCACATCAGGGTTCGTAGCATAATAGATGGGTAGATAAGTAAAGCAATAGGTATTACCCAATGGGCTGTTCACAAAGTCCACATTCTTACAAGACATGCTTTCGGAAAAATCTACGGTCATTTCATCGTCATCAACAGTGAGCTTGACCCGAACCCAAACAGGCTTGTCTTCTGTTGTCCCATCCCAATCCACAGCTGCTTCACCTGTGTACTCACCATCCGGGATCTGGCTGATTTCATGCCTCATAGCGACTTCACCACGCTGTATCATTTGATCACAGCTCTCTCTCACGACATCAACTCCGTACTTTTCAAGAACATCCTGAATCTGAGCCTGGCCTTTTTGAATAGATCCATAGATCAACATGCAGTCCGACCAAACCGCAGAGCTGGTTCGAATGTTACCAAAAATGATCTCTTTGGCCTTTTCATCCACTTCACCCTTCTCAATTATTTTAATAGGTGGAATATTGAGCCCTTCAGATATGCAATCATAAGCTTGAGGAAAGTATGAGCCCGAATAGGCACCACCACTGTCCGCCATATGGCCGCGGAAATGATAGTAAAAAACCAATTCTCCTTTATGGTGAATGGGAACGAGAAATGTCCAGTCGGGTAAATGACCACTCTGTAGAATGTAGGCGTCGTTACCCAGAACCATATCCCCTTCATCCAATGGACCGAATTTATCGAGGATCTTCTTAGTGGGTATTTCGGCCAGCAGACAGTGGCATGGCAAAAACTCAACCTGACAAATAATATGGCCGATATCGCTGAGGAGTACGGGACCTAGATCGCGTGCATTAGCCATAACATAACTCTGAGCCGAGTGCACCACCCGCTCACCGACTTCCCGAGTGATATTCATCAATTTATTCCAAACAACCGATACGGTTACTTCATCGACTTGTCGTTTTTCTGACGTCATTTGTTGTACCTCCTTTATCCTTCGAATGTTATCTTAGTTATCTGTGGCAACGTAATTTCCGTGATCGTCCACGACAATCTTCCAGCCCGGTGGTACAACAATATTGGTCATCCGTTCTTCAATTACACAGGGACCTTCCACCACATTTGCACCCTTTAGCTTATCCCCGTCATAGATCTTTGTGTCGACAAAGCCATCTCCGAAATAGGCAGGACGTGTATTTTTTATGGCTGCCGATGAATCAGCATCACCCTTTTCAATTGTTGCCTCAGCAATAGAAGGCATTTTACCTATTGCAGTCAGCCCCCAAGATGTGAACATATAAGGGTAATCCTCATCAGAGTGCCCGTAACGTACTTTGTGTTGCTCATGAAAATTCTTCAGTCCCTCTGCAATTATCTCTTCAGTAATAGGTCCGCTCGGCCATTCCACTTCGATACTCCGAAATTGTCCAAAATACTGGACATTCATCGTTCTTATTAAAATCCGGTCTTCAGCATCGATCCCTTCCTGTTCGAGAGTACGCAGTCCTTCAGTCTCCATATCTTCGTAGAGACCCTTGATCTTCGTCAGATCCAGCTGGTCACCCGGTGTTGTGTAATACCGGGTAAAATCATGTTTCAGATCCACGTTAAGCATGCCATAGGCACAATATATCGGTGCATATTTGGGAATAATAACTTTGTGAATCCCCAATTCCGAAGCGATAGGCAAAGCGTGTACTCCTCCGGCCGCACCACCAGAACAAATCACATAATCCCGGGGATCGTAACCACGGCGAGTAAACGTATAGGACACAGAGTTTGCCATAACTGAATTGATAATTCGGTATTGTGAAAAGGCACCTTCCTCAACACTCAATCCCAGACGATCTGCTACTTTCTCTTTTACCGCCTTCACAGAAAGACTTTTATCAATCGATATCTCGCCGCCGAGGAAGTAGTCAGGATCGATGTAGCCCAGAACCACATCAGCATCTGTCGTTGCTGCTTCATCACTTTTCCCGTAGCAGGCAGGCCCGGGGTCAGCACCAGCACTCTTCGGACCGACACGAAGCGTATTCGTCACGTCAAACCAGGCTTGACTTCCACCACCCGCACCCACGGCACTAACATCAATAACAGGAAGAGAGAACCGGTGCCCCTCAATCAAGTTGTCCATCTTGGTAAGGAAATTGCCATTGTTAACTATGGCGATATCAAAGCTGGTTCCACCCATGTCAATGGATAGAATATTCAGCTCGTCATGGAGTTTTCCAACTGCAATAGCAGCAGAAGGACCAGCAGCCGGACCGGACATAGCCAGGGTGGCGGGTTTTTGCAATGCAATGTCAGCAGTCTCCACTCCACCATTATTCTGGATATAGAGAAACTGCCCCGTAAAGCCCTGTTCCTTAAGGAATCCTTCCACCTGTCGCGTGTATTTATTTACGGCAGGAGCGATAAAAGCATTGAGAATGGCTGTACTAGTTCGCTCATACTCACCGACAGCAGGTAAAATCTCATGGGCCAAAGTTACTTCGACTTCTGGCCATTCTTCTTTTATGATTTCTCCAGTCCGCTTTTCGTTGGCCGAATTCAAAAATGAATATAGGTAGGAAACAACAATACTTTCTACCTTCAGTTTCTTCATATAATCGATTTGTTCCCGAACACTCTCTTCATTCAGCGGTATGTAAACGTTTCCGTTTTTATCGATTCTCTCTATTACTTCCTTGCGAAGGTATCTGGGAACAAGAACCTCGGGAAAATCGTGCTTCCAATCGTACATATCTTCCTTTGGGACCTGTCGAAGTTGAATAACATCTCTGTGGCCTTTAGTGCACAGCATGCCCATTTTTGGACCAATCCGAGTATGAATAATATTTGTTCCTGTAGTGGTCCCGTGTACCAAGGTGCTCACCTGGCTCATAAAGTTACTCAAATCCAATCCATTACGTTTAGACAATTTCTCCAGTACATCAGTTGTTCCAACAATTAAATTGCCAGGTGTGGTGGACGCTTTCGCTGTTTGCATATTTCCTTGATCATCAACAGAAATTGCATCGGTGAAGGTCCCTCCGGTATCTATACCCACTCGAAAACCCATTTTATCTCCTCCCTTTCATTAATAGTTGAGCTAATATGAAATTGTTTTTTCTCCAGCCAACACTCATATCTTCTTATTTCTTGTATCACTTTTAATTAATGACAACCAACCATAGTAATACTGCTAACCTATGGCTGGTTAATAGATCGCTCCAGGCGTTTCTCGAAACATAAAGTGTTTGCTATATAAAAAAATAAGTGCCATTCGGTTTATTGATATTTAAGTACTCCAAGATATTACTTCTGTCAAGACCTATCTTAAAGTCGCCCATCATTTCAACATAAGGCCTATCTGTATTGACCTTCAGACCACCAAGCACTACACCTCTGTGCATTTTCCAAAACACCGAAATCGTCCTTCCCCAACAACTATTATCAATTAAAACTCTACATTTACATCAATATTAAAAATATCTTGACATAAATAAATTATGATTCTATTGTATTTGTATTTTTCGAATATAGCTTATTTAACCTTCGGCATGATTGCACGACAATAATAGTCATAAACATAACTGACAAAGAGGAATTATTTTGCATACAATTAAAACCGTTGCCATAATAGGTGCAGGCGTAATGGGAAATTCCATCGCCCTTAACTTTGCCCAATACAATTACCAGGTGCGTTTATGGTCCCGGACCCAAAAAACTCTTGATCGTGCCCAAATTTTAATCAGATCCACTCTGGAAACATTAGTAGATTTAGGCAGGATACAGACTGCAAGTGTTCAAGAGATAATTGATCGGATTCATCTGACATCAGATTTGACTGAAGCGGCAGAAGGCGCTGATTTCGTTCTGGAAACTGTCGCAGAAAATCTAGATATAAAAAAGGAAATCTTCAAATCCTTAGATGAAATCTGTTCGGAAAACACGATACTGACAAGTAACACTTCCGGGCTGGACATTTTTAACCAGATCAAAGTCAACCATCCAGAGCGTCTAATAATTACCCATTGGTTTTCCCCCCCGCACTTGATTCCATTAGTTGAAGTCATCCCCGGAGACCAAACTTCCAATGACACAATAAATTTAATCAGATCGCTATTATTTGACCTGGGGAAGAAGCCTGTTTTTTTGAAAAAGTTTGTTGCCTCATTTATTGTCAACCGTGTACAAAACGCCATAAACAAAACAGTACTTGAGATGATTGACAATGACTGGGCGACGCCCGAAGATATAGATTACGCCATTAAATACACTCTTGGGATCCGCTTGCCTGTCATCGGTGTTGCCCAGGCAATGGACTTTACCGGGCTTGACCTCCTCAATCATATTACTCAACGGCTTGGGGAGAAAAGTGATTTCCTTGAAGACAAAGTCAACAGAGAGCATCTGGGTGCAAAAACATCTAAGGGAATCTATGATTATGGCGGGAAAAATGAATCTGAAATTTTGAAGAAAAGAGACGCGCTTTTTTTCAAAATGATAGATCATTTAGAAGAGATCGGCGCTTTCGAGCCTGTATAAAAATGCAAATATTTTTTTAACCAAACAAAAACATTCAAGGGATATACAAATGGAAAAATTAATTGTTACAGCCGCAATTTCAGGGGGAGCATCCCCTAAAGGAAATCCTTATCTGCCAAAAACTCCCACACAGCAAGCAATCGCAGCACTCGAATGTTATGACGCAGGAGCATCGATCGTTCATATCCACGCTCGAAATCCTGAAACTTGCGAACCAGAGCAAAATGTTGAATTCTTTAAACAAGCGATAATTCCTATTCGAGAAAAATCCGACATGATTGTTAATGTCACTACTGGAGGATGCGCCAAACGAGTAGATGGCGATAATTTATATGAAAAACAATACGAGGAAAGTGTAGAAGGAAGGATTGCAATCATTCCGGAACTTGCAAAAAGCCCCCTGACAAAACCAGAGCTAGCTTCATTCAACTCAGGCTCTCCGGTAATAGACATCTACAATAGCAGGAAAAAAGAATTCCTCTTGAAATTTGTAATGGTACACAGTTTTCCAGACATGGCTTATATGGCTGATGTTATGAAAGAAAATGGTGTAAAACCTGAATTAGAGTGTTATGACGTCGGAATGATCAATAATTCAAAATTTCTCTGTGAAATTGGCCATATTGAAAGTCCACCTTATTTCCAACTGGTCATGGGCTTACTTGGGGGAATCCCTGCCACAGTGGATAACCTGATCCACATGGTGCGGTGTATTCCTGATGGATCTCCATGGTCAGTATGCGCTGTGGGATTAAATGAATTTCCAATGACCACTATGGCAATCATTATGGGAGGACATGTCAGAGTTGGTTTTGAAGATAATATATACCTCTCAGAGGGCGTGCGCGCCAAAAGCAATGCCGAACTTGTAGAAAAGATAGTTCGAATTGCTAAAGAACTAGGCCGCGAAATCGCCACACCAGCCGAGGCCAGAGAAATACTAAGTCTTCCCCCAAAATAAAGCAGTGGCTGAATAAGGTTCTAAAGCGGGCCCCCCGCAACCCAAAAGACATTTTATCTCACCACAGAGAGCACAGAAAAAGGAATATTTTTTCCTCCTCTGTGTTCTCTGTGCACTCTGTGGTTTAAGTTTTTTCTTGTTTTTCTTTTATCGTCCAACGTACATCAAGACCTTTCTGGCGCTTCTGTTTTTTTCGCTCAAACCCTCAGGCTGTTTTCCTTAACCTCCTGATTCTCCTTACGCCTACTATGCTGTATAGGGAGTCACCCAACACTGGCATCTATGATCTGCCATTTCTATGCCCCGAATCCATGATCATGAAAAAGCTGTCAACCTTTGCAATCAGAGTTACAACAACATTGGCCCTGGTTTTAAATCAGAGTAAATTTTAGCAGGAAAGTTTATCCGGAATATTGCAGGATCATAACAAATATCTGAAACATAGTGGTTATTGTTATTGTAAAACATATTTGCTAGTATTCTTCTTTTGGTTGCAAAACTCAAGATTCGTTAAGATGTCTTATAAATAGAAAATAATTTGATTGATAATAGTACCGTTTACAAACTTGCATTCAACAAATCATTGTATAGTTTAATCATGCTTATTTATTGAATAATTAAGACCTGCATGAGTAGTATCGTTTCGTGTTTCATTAACAACTAACAACAATATTATTAACAATTCTAAAATTTTAATTTCTGAGGAGCAATAAATCTTGATTGAAGATAAAAAAATAGCGGTTTTGGAAGTTGCGGAGCGTCTTTTTGCTGAAAAAGGTTTTTATGAGACAACAATAGCTGATTTATCCGAGGAGTCAGGTGTACACGAAGCCTCAATTTATTCTTATTTTAGAAGCAAAAAAAATATCCTGTTCAAGCTTCAGACGAATTACCTCGAAAAAGCTATTCATTCCCTTCATGAGCACTTTCAGGGAATGAAAGAACCAGCGTCAAAACTCCGAAAAGCTATATGGCACTATCTCGCTGATATGATAAACAATCCTCATTACGCCATGACATTAATGATGGCCATGAGGGAAAATCCGGAGTTATACTCATCTAAGGACGCCAAACTTCTCAAGGATTACTCAAGGCTAATTTCAAACATTATTGTCGACGGCCAATCAGAGGGGGTTTTCCGCGATGATATCAGCCCTCGATTAATTAAGAATATGGTTTTAGGAACTAGCGTCTTTGCAGCATTTCACAGTGTTGTCAATAAAGCACCTTTTGACCCAAATGAAATGTCTGATGTTATCTTCCAATTAGTTTACAATGCAACATGTGCGAAGGTTCCTGTTTCAAATGAAATAACCAAAATACGGAAAGGTGAGCGAACGGAACGGCGACGAAACCAAATTATCCAAAGCGCACTTTGTATTTTTTCAAATAAGGGCTTTTCGAAAGCAACCATATCCGAAGTGGCAACAGACGCTGGTTTAGGCGATGCAACTCTATATGAATATTTTGACAACAAGGAAGCAATTCTGCTGGCAATTGCGGAGACTAATTTTTCTAGTCTGTCGGTAGATGAAGATATCAGGCTGCAATGTGTTTCACTACCTGAGAAGACACTGCGTAAAATGATTTGGAACTGGATACAACACATTTACACCAATCAAAAATTTACACGTATTTTAACCCTCGATTTATCCCA
>JAOZRT010000530.1 GCA_029940035.1 Desulfobacterales bacterium | reverse complement strand
TTGGTGGTCTGGATAAAAAAAGTGGGATCATAGATAACCTCGCACAGGTCCTGCATAATGTCATTGTGAACCTCAACCCGCACCCCCACTTCGATGCCCCGTTGTTCCAGGCCTAGCCCATGTTTTACGGCCAGGCTGCCCACCCATTCAGCCCCCACCCGTCCGGGGGCCAGGATTACATTGTCCGCACTGTAGGTGGTGCGCCCGGTTACCACACCGGTCACCCGCCCTTTCTTGACCAGCACATCCTTCACTTCCTCAGAAGTGTGTACCGCCACCCCTTTGGATTTTATATGTTCAGCCAGCCCCTCGATGTGGCCTGGCAGGCAGTCGCTCCCCAGGTGCTTCTGCTTGATGATCAAGAGGTTTATGCCGTAGCGTTTGGCGTTTTTACGTATATTTCTGGCCGTCTCCATGTCCGTGGGGTAAATGGGGCCGTCCATGCCGAAACGGTTGAAGATACTTTCCGTTTCATCGATCAGGTCTTCGGCCTGTCGCTGCGGCATGAACTGGGTCAGATCTGTCTTGCCCAGTTTGTGGATGTAGTTCAACTTACCGTCGGAAAAAAGCCCGGCACCGCCAATGCCGCACAGGATATTGCACGGTTTGCACTTCATGCACTGTTGTTCTTCCTTGATGGGACACACCCTCCGGGAGGTTCCCTTGCCTTTTTCCAGGAGCAACACTTTCAAGTCAGAGTGCTCGCTCAGATAATAGGCGGCAAACAGGCCTGCAGGACCCCCACCCACGATGATGACATCATACCCCTTTGAGGATGCTGTTTTTCCTGTCATGGTTTCTCCTTGTTCACGCTTCAGTGTGCGTGGTCGTGCTTGAAATTTTATAAAAATAAATCGCAATTCGGATGCTCCGGGCGATTTGAATTTCAACATACAGGATCACGTCATATTTTTAAACCCTCAAATTTTCATTGAAAATAGGCTGTCGTTCATCCATCCGATATCGATCCAATCCTGAACCCTGTCCGGATCGACCGGCTCCAAAGCCGTGTGGATACTCGCCAGGTCGAGATCGTCATCAACGCCATGGGTCAATTCTGTTAACTGCCGGGGATGGGTATTTAGATGCCTCCGCTTGACATCATTATTCAATTTTGACATATAGCTAAATATTCTACCTTTAATCCTTTCCCGGCCAAAAGGAAAACCGTATGCCGTCCTTGTTTTTCCAATGCACGCCATGTGGAGCCGGGTGGCCCACCCGTGATCAATTCCTGAAAGACCCGGGCCTGGAAATAATCGAGTATCGGGCCGACCTGGATGACGTTGCGGCGGGCGCCTTTATCTTCTGTCACACCTGCGGTTCAAACCTCTCTTTGTCCGTTAGAAATTTCAACGGATTGTACGAGGGCCCGGTTTTCAATGTGCATGCGAAAAATGCAGAGGAATGCCCAGGCTACTGCCTGTACAAGGATAACCTGAAACCGTGTGATGTGAAGTGTGAATGCGCGTATGTGAGATATATTATCGGAATTATTAAAGATTGGCCGAAAACCAGTCAATAGCCGCATTTGAATGGAATAACACCATGGCGGCATCAGAAGCGTTTCTTTTTCTCTCGCAGAACCACTGAGAGTATCACCTTTTCTGTGGCTATTGAGCGCCCTCTGCAGGAGTCTCCCGCCTTTCATCCTCGCTGCGCCTCTCAGTGCCGTCACAGTCCTTGGGATCTGCTGACCGGCGGTCTTTGCCGCTTCTTTTTGTTGGCGATGATTCTCCCGTGGGGGTCCATTGTCTTGCCGATGTACCGGAGGCCGTCCACATGCTTGAAGTTTTGCAGGGTGAACATAAGGCGGTCTTCATCAAGAATAAACACCTCCTCCGTGTTGATAATATCGATATCCTCAGCACAGAGGGAACAGAGGCAGATTTTATCTTTTCTCAGCTCAACTTTTTCAGCGGAGCCGTCCATGACGTGCCTGCAGATTATCCATGTTTCGCCCAAGACGAAAACCTCCCCTTGAACATTAACCTCACAATATTTACAGTAGGTTATAATTTATATATTACCAAACAAAAGCCGATATATCAAGCGCTAAATTTGGGGGACATTGCAGCGGACGCGGCAGCTGTCATTTTTAGAAATGATAGTGTCATACTTGGTCAACTGAAAATATTCTGCTATTGGTAGGTTGCATTGAGGAGTTGCGCTATGAAATCTGTTTCCAATAATAACGACCCTAAGGGCGTGCCCGGCCTGCGCTGGCAGATGCCGGC
>JAOZRT010000529.1 GCA_029940035.1 Desulfobacterales bacterium | reverse complement strand
CGTTAGGTCGGGTAATATGGGATGGCGGCATCGGAATTTGCAGAGTGCTGTCCTTATTGCCAAGCATATCAACAAGCATTTCTAGAGACCACAAAATCAAGGCTATCTTGTCTTCATCCAAAGTCAATAAACGATCCATAAATTGATCTTGAATTGGTTTGGGTGCTTCATTTATGAATGCAATCCCTTGATCCGTAATTTCAACATGGACTTGTCTGCGGTCTTTACTGACACGGATTCGTTTCACAAGCTCTCTTTTTTCAAGACGGTCAACAATGCCTGTGACCGTGCTGTTATTTAAAAAAACAATCTTTGTTAAAGCGCCTATTGATATCGGGCCGTGTTGGAATACTTCGTTGAGACAGATGAGCTGTGGTGTCGAAATTTTATATTTTTCCAAAATCAGTTTGGAGTGTTTCGACATCTCCCGCATAATCTGTCGGAGTCGCATAATGATCTGCAGGCTGATCTGTTCTGCATTAATTTGATTTTCAATTTTTGTATTCATCGGGCCTCACATTTATACGCCACAAAATAAATAATAATTTAATAATCGCATTTATTGCAACATATCACACTGATAACATTGCAATACCTGGTATACGCGGATGTCATGATGTGGATTCGGGGGGTTGACATTATTATTTTAATTACATATATTTCGTATTGAAAATTTTCGAAGTCGTAATTTTTTAAACCAAGATAACCACTATGTTTTTTGTCACCAGTATTTATTTCACTGAGACATAGCACAAGATGGAAGGAAATAACAGCATGAACGGACAGAGTATCATCGGTCAAATATCAGACAACATCCTCCAAGGAAGATTTAATGCACAGTGTCAGGCACCAGAAACTGTCTCCAACTGTATGCTTGGCGTTTCGGAGTTGATTTCATTATCAATGGAAAAAAATATACCACCCCCATTAATCTCCACAGATGCCTTGGACAAGACTATGGATGATATTATCAATCGATTTGAAAATGAAGAATACACAATCATAGAACTAGTCGCGCGGGCTAACCTTACAGGAAATGCAAGAAAAATACTTGCCGACTATGTGGAGGATCCAGATACTTTATGCAAAGGCAAAATTCTTCTCGCCACTGTTGAAGGAGAGTATCATAGACATGGGAAGGACATCGTCGGCGCCCTTTCAAGAGGTATTGGATTCAATACCATCGATCTGGGATTGGAAGTACCTATCAATGAAATAGCAGATGCTGTAAAAAAACATGACCCTGATTTCTTGGGCATTTCAGCATCTATGAGATCAACGATACCCGAACTAGAGAAAATCAATGACATGTTAAACCAAAGAAATTGCCGTGAAGACATAAAGGTAATATTGGGTGGATATTTAGCGGTCGATGAAACCGCGAATACGATTGACGTGAGTTTCCGGTGTCGGAATATCTCTCAAACGCTTGAGTTGTTGCTCCATCTAACAGGTTTGACCAACTAAATATTCCTATTTATTTCTTTTATAACAAATAGTTAATTGAAAGGTATTAAAAATGAATAAAGTGACATTTTTCTCTACATCTAAGCCGGTTATTGATAAAAAAACTGATACGTATCCAAATATTATTTCAAGTTCTATTGAATCCGAGTTACGCGGAGTAGATTCGGACGCTGAGGTCAGTTGCGTCACCCAAATTCAAAATAGCATGGCGTTTATCGCCGGTGAAGTAACAGCGGATTCATCCATTGACGCTTCGGTCATTGTAAGAAAAACAATAAATAGGCTATTTCAAAAAGATTCTCTTTATCCTTCCATATAAAGAAATAGCGATGCAAGAACATGCGAAAAATTGAGAGGAGGAAAAATTGAATCGAGTAGTATTCAACGGAAGACGTGGTGGAATTTCATTTAAATCTAATAAACCAATTATATTTACCGGAAAACGGGAAATAGCTGAATGGTATGCCTACAACAGGGGCAATTTTAACAAACCGCCAATTGTCACAACAGTTTCACTGGACCTGAACAAAACGGCCGATTATCAGGATCTGATGCAAGCAATAAAGGAGACCGGAGCAGGAATAGAGGATGTAAAAGCCAATTCGCTACGCAAAAAACCCAATGTTATCGATTATCTTTATGTTCCCAAGGTAAGGGCAAATTTAATAGATAATGATTTTGACTGTTTTGAGGGGTGGGATGTCCTTCCAAATATGGAAATTATGATAACAGCTGTATTTGATCCGGCTCAAATAACTGTAAAAGATCAA
>JAOZRT010000208.1 GCA_029940035.1 Desulfobacterales bacterium | reverse complement strand
AGATGTTTTTGACGACAAACTTGTGCTCGATGTTGAATTTTTTCAGTCCTGCCAGAACTGAGAAGGTGACGTGCCCTCACTCCGTATTGAGAAAGGTTGTGCACCCTAAATGGTCGGCCTGCTTGGCCGAGGTGCGGGTGATGTGCTCCCAACTGTCGTTGTCGGCCAGGAACATGCAGTAATTTTCGCCAGCCCACCCCTTGCTGCCGTAGGTCCAGTTCGCTCCGGCCAGATGCAGGATCTTCCACAAGGGGACCAGTTCGTCGGGTTCGGTGACCGGTTCCCTGGAATTCTGGTTCAGGAAGAATTCGGCCCCCTCTTTGTCGATAGGGGCCTGCATGTCGGCAAATTCGGGCTGGGCCTCCTGATATTCCTCCAGCACATCTTCCACCACAAACTGGAAGTCTTCAGGCGTGGCTCCCATGGCGCTGGTGCTGTCGTTGCGCAGGGCCATGTCGCAGGAGCCCAGGATGCCCTTGGGGCGTTCTTCCCTGGGCCAGGTGGTGCGGGCGTTGTACACCAGCTGCGGAATGTCAATCTTCATGGGGCAGACATAGATGCAGCGCTGGCACATGCTGCACATCCACACCCAGTTGGTGCTCAGGATCTCTTCGTCCATTCCGAGAGCAGCCATGCGCAGAAATTTGCGGGGGTCCATGTCTTCCAGTCCCGTGGCCGGACACCCGGAGGAGCAGGCACCACAGGTCAGGCACAGATTGAGATTCCCGCCTTCCGGCAGAATCTCCTTTACCTTGTCCATGAAAATGCTTTTTTTGTTGTTTTCCAGTCTGATCGGTTTTTCTCCCATATGTTTTTCCTCTCTACTCCTTTGCGCGCTTTTTCAACCGGATGCGGTAGAAGCGTTCCGGTCCATTTTTTTCCGATATGTCCACCGATATAAGTTCATAAGAGGCATCGGGCAGCACTTTAAAAAGGTCCTTTTGCGTATCCGGATCACTCCCCTGGATTTCCAGAATGTCTTCCGTTTCCATTTCTGAAAACATCTGGGTCATCTTCAAAAGCATGATGGGCGTGATCGAGCCTCTGAAGTCAAGTATGTATTCTGCTTTCATTTTATTGCCTGTGGTTGCTTCTGTTCATCAATGAAGTGGGTAAAGCAAAATCAAGGCCAACTTGTTTTGTGCGGGCGATAAAATATTTTTTCATTGAAAAACGGTAGGTTCGATGAGATGATGGCCACCGGAGACGATGGGGTTGTAAAGAGAGTGTTAAACTGTTAAACAAGCTTCCTTTTACAGGTGTTAAGGCTTTACACTTTCACCTAAAGTTGAGCGTTTCAAATTTTCAGAAAATTTAAAACGCTTAACTTTGGTTATAGGATGTTAAGATGTTCAACCATGAACTGGATACATACTGGAAAACGGTGGTAAACACGATCCGCGACGGCATCATGATTGTGAACACCCAGGGCGCCATCGTTTCCGTAAACCGCGCGTTTGAGACCATCACCGGGTACGACCGGGAAGAGGTGATCGGGCAGCCCTGCACCGTGCTCGATTGCAACATCTGCAAACAGGCCCTTTCCAAGGGCGGGCGCCATTGGTGCGTTTTGTTTGAACGCGGCAGGATCAGTAAACGTAGATGCACCATCACGGCCAAAGACGGAACCCCGATCCATGCCCTGAAAAACGCTTCCATTTTAAAAGACAACGACGGGAATACTATCGGCGCCGTGGAAACAGTGACCGATATATCGGAAATTATAAAAAAAGACAGCCAACTGGAGGAATTCCGGCGCGAACTGCGTTCCAGGGACGGTTTTCACGGGCTGATCGGCAATTCGTCGGCCATGCGCCAGGTGTACGACCTCATTGAAAATGCCGCGCGGTCGGATGCACCGGTGATCATTTACGGTGAGAGCGGGACCGGCAAAGAACTCGTGAGCAAGGCGATCCATGAAATCGGCCTGCGCCGGAACGAGCCTTTCGTCAAGGTCAGCTGTGCCAGCCTCACCGAATCCCTGCTGGAGAGCGAGCTGTTCGGCCACGTCAAAGGCGCCTACACCGGTGCTTACAAGGACAGGGCCGGGAGGTTTGAAACAGCCCACCAGGGGGATATATTCCTGGATGAAATCGGTGACATGCCCCGGTCCACCCAGGTAAAACTGCTGCGTGTGCTGGAAGAAAAGACAGTGGAGCGCGTGGGCGACAGCACGCCCATTCCTGTTGACGTCCGCATCATTTCAGCCACCAATCGGAACCTCATGCAGCTGGTGGACCAGGGTACGTTCCGGAAGGATTTTTATTTTAGAATCAACGTCATTCCCATTCACCTGCCGTTATTGAGGCAGAGGGCCGAGGATATTCCGCTGTTGGCGGAGGCCTTTTTCAGGAAAATGCGCCTGAAGAGCGGGAAGAAAATCGAGGGCATCAGCCAAGAGGCCATGGACGCCCTCATGCACCATGACTGGCCGGGCAACGTCCGGGAGCTCAGAAGTGCGTTCGAATACGCATTTGTCACCTGCCGGGAACCCATGCTGCAACCCTTTCATTTTCCGGCGGACGTATTGCAGTCCAAAAGGCACCCCCAGGCTGTCGTCAAAAAGGCACCTTATAACATACACGAAATCGAAAAAAGAGAACTGCTGGATGCCCTGGAACGGTCAGGGGGCAACAAATCCAAAGCGGCCGAGTTTCTGGGGGTCTCGCGGGTGACTGTTTGGAACCGTATGAAGCGTTTCGGCATCGAAACACCGCGCCAGGTAAAAATACGGACAGGTTCCTGACGCTATGGGACGCATGCAATGAGTACAGCCTCTATGTTCTTTAATACTATTTCAGCATATTATCTATACTTTGCCATGCCGTTGATGCAACCTTGGGGTAAATTGAAGTTGAGTTGCAGGAGTGTACATGAGCAAAAAAAATAAGTCCATTAAACTGTCCATCGACCAACTTGACCCATCAGCCCCCCCAGAACATGAAAGTACGAAAACCGGGCATACATTCTTTCAAAGAGACTTCGGTCTTCTGGATTACATCAATGACGTGATTTTTATCATCGATGAGGCCGGCCACTTCAAATTCATCAACAAGGTCAGCGAGGAAAGAACCGGAATACCTACAGACGCCCTTATCGGCCTCAGCTATCTCGATTTGATGGAACCCCGCTATCATGACTTTGCCCGGAACAGCTTTGAAACTGCCATAAAAGGGGAAGCCGGCCCGGCATTTGAGATGGAATGGCTGGCTGGATCCGGGGAAACAATCACGGTGGAGGTCAACTGGACAACCCTCTACGACGGCGGGAATGCAGTGGGTGTGCTGGGCGCCTTACGGGATGTGACGGAGCGCAAAAACGCCCAGGAAGCCCTGGGGAAAGCCCGCGACGAACTGGAAATGCGCGTCAAGGAACGTACAGAAGACCTGCAGGAGGCGAACGATCTGCTGAAGGAGCAAATCAATGAACGGATACGGGCCGAGGAGAAACTGAGAGAAAGCGAGCAGAAATACCGGGGTCTTTTTGAAAATTCAGCTGACGCCATCTTTATCGTGGACATCGAGACCGGGATCATCCTGAACGCCAACCAACAGGCAGCCCAACTCACCGGGCACCCCCATCAAAAGCTTGTCGGTATGCACCAATCCCGGCTGCACCCTGGTGAACGTGCGGAATATTATAAGGACAAATTCCAGGAACTCATAAAGAACCAGCTATCTTTCGACCTGGAGGCAGAGGTCGCCAAAAAGGATGGCACAATCATTCCTGTCTTTATCTCTTCCGGCCTGGTCACGCTGCAGAGGAAAAAAGTCGTCCAGGAGATATTCCGGGATATTTCCAAGGAGAAAATGATCGCCGACCTCAAGGGGGAGCTGGAAACCAAAAAACTGGTAAACCGGGCCAAGGCGATCATTGCCAAGCACTACCGGATCAATGACAGTGACGCCATGCGCATGCTGCAAAAGGAAAGCCGCCGGCAGAGCCGGAAGCTCAAGGAAGTGGCCCGGGCGGTGATATCATCCAAATTTATCCTGGAATAAAATCGTGTCCCACGATTTCATTAGAAACAATCAATCACACTTGAGAACAGACTTCTTCCCCCACTAAACCGGCATATACAACATCATCCATGCTGATACATGTTTCTAATGTGAATGACAAATAACGATGATAAATAACTTTATGAAACATCAATGCTATCCAAAAAAATATTTTGATTGAATAAAGTCCAAGAGTTGTGATAAAATTTTCATTTGATGATGCCCTAAGTCCGCTCTGTTGACCCGTGTCAACGGGAAGAAGCAGAGGGCCGGCAATCACGAAGATGCTTACAAAGGTCTCTTTCGGGCACCATGGTTGTGTCACAAGGCGGCCTTTTTCTTTTTTTAAAGCACATTTTCTCTTTATCCTCGGAGGTTATCCATGCGATTTCTCAGAGATTTGCGGTCAATCGGTCCCATACTCATGCTGTTTCCATTCATATCGCTCCTTATGACGGGTTGCGGTGGGAGCGGTTCATCAGATGACCCACCCAACACCACCAACCTCTCGGCCACCAGTGTAAAAATTCTCAATGCCGACGGCATCCCTGACGTTGACCCATTGCTCATGGTTGAGCATCCTTTCACCATCGCGATAGGGATAGCAGCCACCGAGGCGGTTGAAGGGGTTGCCGTGGATTTTTTCATTCTTGGCAAGGACAGCTTTGATGCTGTCAGTGATGATGTCCCTGATGAGTCCGAGGTTTTGGAAGATTATTTCTTTGTGGGGACGACCTACCTGGAAAACCTGACAGCAGGGGAAAATGTCAGAAAAGTGGAGCTTTCCCTTCCCTATACAACATGGATGGAGGCAGCGGACAATGAAGGGGTTGTCAGTACCGTGTACAAGGACTACTTCCCCATTCCGAACACGGACTATTACCTGGTGGCTGTCATCGATCCAGGCGATCTGATCGAGGAAACCGACGAGGAGGACAACCGGCCTTCCGAGGACAATATAGACGAGACCATGGTCATCGTCCAGGTCAGTGATCAATACAACAACACGCCCAACCTTATCTTGGAAGAGATCCTGGTCGAGGTGCCGAACTTTGAATTGAAGGCTATGGATCCGGTTGAAGTGAATTCCTGCGGCGAAGAAGTACCTGTCGACGAAGACGAACTCAACCCCCATGTAAAGGTGACCGCGGTCATCAATGCCTCGGGGAAGTACTGGCCTGATTTTCCAGATGGGGCGCCGCAGCCGATCCCCTGGGTCATTCTCCGGGCGTCCTTGATGACACCAGGTATCCCTGAGATTCCTGATGAGATTCCTATTCAGATCTGGAATACCAATACTTCCGGAACCTATATGGATCAATTGCTCTTTAGAGATTTTGAACCCGGGACCCCCATGTCGGTCTCTTTGGAAATGCGGCTGAACGTCACGGAGCCCCAACTTCAATTCTTGATCGGGGAACTCGCTTCGAAGTCAGCGGATTGTTTTGAAAAATGCGATCTAGACGAAGTGTGTTTTGCCGCGGAAATGATTGCCGGGACTGTTTGTGATCAGGAAGATTTCATCTATTGCGGTGGGACTATCGATCTTTCAGATCCGCAGAATCCAATACCAGTAACAACTAATCTGGACTGGGGCTGCTATATGAATCGCATAGACGGGGAGTGTCTTGACCAGTGCGAACCTGATCTTGGCTGCATGCTGGTTTGCACCGAGGACCTGGTCAGCCTCTATGTCCATGTTATGGCCACTGACGAGATGGGATGGCCTCTTGAGGTCGGCGAAGACCTTGTCATCTCCCATGAACTGGAAAAGGAACTGGTATTGCTTCCCACGCCCGATCCTGACCCCACCGGCCCGGTGATGTTTGAGACCGGGTATGATAAGGGTTTTTCCGCCAAACTGGCCTATGCCGGCTTGAAAGCCAATGTGTGGGCCGGGCTGGATACTGGCGGTGCATCCGCAGGCCTGGAGGCGGCCCTGCCGGTGGTGCTTTTCAAAGGGGCGCCTTCCTCCTGTAACCCCTATACTCAGGATTGCCCCTTCGGGTATAAACCCAGTGAAATTTTTCTCGGGGTGCGGTCCGCCATCGGCGCCCTTCCGGATCAGGGACAGGTGAATCAATTTGAAAATCTGGCCACAGTGGATATTTACGCTTTTGGCCAGAACCTTTTTCCAAAAGTACTGGATTTTGGGTGTGGCAATGAGGATGCCATAACCCTTTGGAGTCAGGGCGGTCTACAATGTGCGCTGGATTGCAATACCCAATATCCAACACTCCCCAATGAGTCTCTTCAATACAAAAAGGCTAGAGCCGATTGCTTGCAAGGTTGCTGGGCGTTTGGCAAATCTACGGCCTTTAACAAAAATTTTGTCGTGGGCGTCGTGCCGCTGACCGCATCGTTTGCCGCCTGGGGCCTGATCGGGGCCGAAGTCAGCATGGGGGTAACAGCCAGTTGCGGTAACCCGTTATCCTTTGAGGCGCACACCGGCCCCTGGGCGAGCTTGGGCACGGAAGTCACGGCCGGCGTGGGGACCGGCGCATTTTCCGCAGGGGTGGGGGGAGAGCTTGACCCTTTGCTTGAAGACACCTTTTTTGCTACGGTGTCGATCATAGATTTGGCATCTGACGGGATCAACGTGACCGGAGCCCTTCACGAAGACATCACCAATACCCTGACCGGTCCCCAGGGCAATATTTTCTTTTATGTGCGCTATCCCTGCATTAAATTCTGCAAGGTCTGGGGAATTCCCTTTCCCTGCGGGTTCAAGCCCTGTCAGGCCAAGAAAAATATTGTCGGTTTCACGACCTTTGAAAGAGAAGACGTTCTCTTCTGTGATGAGCAGCCTTTTGTCGGGAGTATTCAATGAAGGAAACATGTGACTGCCACCCATTGAGAGAAGTCGAACCGTCATGAAAAATCGTATAGTCCTTGTTCTGGTGGTTGTTTTCGTGTTGATTTCGATTGGTTTGTTTTTCTATTCGAGGAGCGACCAAAGCCTGCCGATAAGCTATAGCTGGACTCCGGGGGCTGAGCAGCAATACCGACTGACTATTACCTCGGATGTGCGCCTGCTCTTGCCCGGGTCGGAAACGCCCCAGACAATCATCCAGCAGATTACAGGAACCCTGAACATGAAAGTGTTCGATTGGGAAGAAGAACAGATCCACGTGGGGTTCCAACTTGACAGTCCCTCCTATAGGCTCAACAATCAGATAGACGAAACCCTCCAGAAAAGGTTGGAAGCCCCCTTTGTGGTGAAGTTCGATCCATTTGGCCGCCCCCTGTCCTTTCATTTCCCGGAAGCGCTCCAGAGGACAGAGCGGATCATTCTGGAAGAGTCCATCCGTACCTTCCAGCTAGTCCTCCCCAAAGAGAGCAGGGCCTCCTGGACCGTAGCTGAAAAGCATGCCACCGGCAGCTTTCTGGCCCAATACCAGATCCAACAGGATGGCAGCATAAAAAAAACCAAAACCCGGTACACGGATATTGCCATGTCTTCCGGCGACGACGAGCCGGCCGAGGCCCATGTAACGCAGTCTTCATCCGTGATCCGGATGTCGCCGGACATCGTCTGGATACAGGCGGCAATGGTTCACGAAGCCCTGACGCTTTCCAGCGGATCGGGTCTGTCCACCAAAAGCGTTATGACTGCCGAGTTGGATAACATTTCCGTCACTCCGGGAACTGAGGACAGTGCCTTGTTCAGGGCTGCCGACAGGGAGGAGATGCTCCTTGCTTACGCTTCAGAGGTGCCTGCAGTCGATAGCCGGGAAACCGATGGCGCGGTTGTATCCGCAGCCGCCCATTTGACCACAAGAGCGCAACTGGCCGGACTGATCAACCAGCTGAATAGTGGGGCGAAAAGCGAACGCATTCCCCTGCTCAAGCAAATTGAAAAAGCCCTCAAAACCGACCCGGAGCTGGCATTCTGGCTGATCGAACAGATCGAGCAGTCGGGTATTACCGGCGCAACCGATGCCTGGCTCATTCATCTCCTCGAGCGGTCGGGTACCCCCCAGGCCCAGGAAGCCCTGGTGATGGTCATGGATGACCCGTATTACCGTACCTGGAACCGGGTCAGGGCCATTGTTGCTTTGGGTGGCATTGAAAATCCAACAGACGAGGCAATAGCGTCGCTGGTCAACATCAGCCAGAATCGGGATGATGTGGATACCGCAGATATGGCCAATGCCGCCCTGATGGCCCTGGGCTCCATCAGTAAAACAATGGCAGAGAGTGATCCTCAAAGAGCCGAAATGATTAGGGAAGATCTTGTGGCCACACTCGAGGGAGCAAGGGATTTTTCAGAAACCGGGATGGTGCTCAAGGCCATGGAAAACATGGGCGACCCTGCCCTGGGGGAGGTGATCAGCCCCTATCT
>JAOZRT010000001.1:37938-68376 GCA_029940035.1 Desulfobacterales bacterium | reverse complement strand
CTTTCTTTTCATCTATTTCGACATCATAGGCCTTGCCTGGGTCAATCTTTGTTTTTTCGGATAATTTGAAAATAGACGGATTGTCCAGTTTTTTATATTTTCCTAGGCCCTTGGCCCAATCGGTGCACTCACAATAGTTGCTTGCAAACACTTCCATGTCGAGCTTATCGGCGCAGGCCTTGCTGCCGTCCAATCTGTAACTGATCTCGCAGTTTTCAAATTCAGGGATAAACCATTTGTCCAGCCTGTCCACGGTAACCACTGGCGAGGGCAAGACCTTCTTGAGCTTGAGTTTATGGATCTGATCCAGGCTGAATGTTTTTTTCCAGTACTCGGGAATCAGGATCGTACCGGTGCCGTTTTTAGATTCGTTCCCAGTAAATGCATGGGTTTTGGGGTCCTTGGGCCAGGTTTCGCAGCCCACGATCTCGAACAGGGCCCGGCTGACCAAAGCGGCATCATCCGTTCCCCAGTTATACTTGGCCAGTGTCTTCCAGGACACCTTGGACTTGCCGGCAATTTTTTCGAGGGTATCGCCAGCCAGAACGCTATGCTTTTTTGCATTTTTTCTGGGTTTGAATCCCATGTTACTCGACCACTTCGTAGACGTCCGAGCTCAATATGATGTTAAGCTCGCACTGGCCTGGTTTGATATTCTTTAGATATACCACGCCGTTCTTCCCGGCATCGTACATCTTGGGATTGCTGTCAGGCAATTTAAGCTCCAGTTGAACGCCTGAAATGGGCAGGGTATCCGTGTCGATTACTTCAAAACGGGCCCAGTGAATTTTATCCTCGCTGGTGGTCTCCCTTACCTTGGTGGGCGGGGGGGTGTCATCTTTCTTAGGCTCGCTGGGAGGTTTTTTGGCGACCTGGCCACCGCTTTGCACCAGCCCGCTGGATTGAATCACAACAATCTCACCGGACACCAGCCGGTTGGCCAGTTGAGCCGACACTTCCGCATTGCCCAGCTTGGATAATATGGCAAATCCGGAGGTCTCACCCAGCAAGGCGCGCAGATTGCTGTTAGCCGACATATTTTTCAAGAGGGTTTCAACCAGCTGCTTGGCCGCAACCTGGGTGAACGGCATGGGTTTCTCGCCGGATTTCAGCTCACCGCGCTTCATGAACTCATAGCGTTGCAGACCGGTTGAAATTATTCTGCGCATAATAATTTTATCTCAATTGGTGCGGGGGAACCACCGCGTTAGGATTCATTCTATTCTTTTGTAGAAGATTTTTCCAACTATTTTAGACCTATTTGTACTCGAAGTGCACACCAAACATAAGTTTGACATTATACATATAGAGCCGTATGTATTCATGATCTATCATCTGGTTTCCTCAATCCCAACATTTTTTGGAATGCTGGTATATAAATTAGATTTGCACCTGAAAACGTGAGTCACTTTTTCTATTGCCAAGTCGCATTAAGTTTTGAAAAGCTGACAACTGATTTGAGTATGAGTCAAGAGCAGACTTGACCAGTATATTGCTGGTTCAGCCAATTTCTATGTCTATGGAACCTCAAGCAATCAGGATTTGGCATCTGGTTTCCCAAATTCCAACATTTATTTTATCCTAACCGGAGGCAATTTTTTCCAGAAGTTAAGCCAATTATCTGCATAGTTACCTTGAAAGCCTAAATGGACTGCCGCTTTTCTTTTATCGGCAGGTAAAGCGTCGAACGCTGTTCTCGTTGAGGAAGGTAGCTTATTCAGATCCAGTAAATCTTTAAAATCCCATAGCTCCTGGTTCCACCCTAATAATTCTAGTTTCAGTATCTCAGGCAGTGTAAGTTTTGTCCAATATGTTCTTACCAAGGAATCACAGGATCTTCTTTCAAAAAAGCCCGGCGCTCCGCTGAAATAGATGAATAACGTCTCCGACTTTATAAGAACGAAATTTATGCCGACGTAGAGTGAACCCACACCGGGTACACCAAAATTTGCACCCATACCTCCTTCAGCGGTCTTTTGATTGAAGGAACTGGAAGCAATCGGACCGGTAACCTTTTGTTCACCGTCTGAAGAGGCCTCGATGCCATAACCTAAAAATTTGCCTTTAACGGTAACTTTTTTGCCGCCAGATGAGTCTATTTCTACTTCTCTGCCGGCTCCGATTTCAAATTTTTTTATTTTCAGCACGCCTTCTTCTTTGAAGACCTTCGATTGGCTTTTGCCGGTCTTAAATCCATCGCTGCCAACATCAAAATTCCATTCAAGTTTTATGGTTTTATATGAGGATAGATGTCCAAATAAATACTGATCCTGCAAACTGTTTATTTTTTCCTGAACGCTGGGTTCCAAGGTAAACTTAACCCTGAAAAATATCGATCCCTCCTGGTGTCTAGCTGCCATGGAGGGCCATCTAAAATTCTGAATTTCAAATAATTTATCCGATATCGCTTGC
This sequence comes from Desulfobacterales bacterium, assembly GCA_029940035.1. GTDB lineage: Bacteria > Desulfobacterota > Desulfobacteria > Desulfobacterales > B30-G6 > JAJDNW01. The sequence goes on along the minus strand of JAOZRT010000001.1, from coordinate 65,964 downwards.
CATCCTTGAAACGAACTGCAGTCTGCGACCGCTTGTCTTAATTCCTTTAATTGACTCTCAGATGCTTTTTCAGGCATTGGAAAGCGATAAGGTTCTGGCGGTTTACCCCCGGTTCTTATGGCATCCTCACCATTTGGATTATCCGCAGGGATAGCTTTTAATTTCTTGATATAATCCTTCAGCAATCCCCGATAATGGCTATTGTATGTTTTTATAACCGTCAGGTTTCTGTCATGGGCCTTTTCGTTGTAATCTTTGTCACCAATATATTCGTCCAAGCAACGGTTGCCGCCACGAATGACAATACTTTGCCATTCTCCCAGCGAAGCCGGTGCCAAATAATAGACCGGAAGTTTTTTAAAATTGATTAGTTTCTTGGCCTCATCAATTTCTACAAAACTGTCAATAAACTTACGCTGATCCGCCTCTCCTACAATTATGCTGTTGATTCCTATGGTTTCTTCTGAATCTGACTTTATCCCCATAATGTAGCTATTATCATAAACTGATAGTACCCGCTCTTGCCCGTCAACCTCAAAGGTTCCATAGGCACCGGACAAGCCCATGGGCGTGGTGGCTAACTTGAATTCATATTTGAATTCCCCATCATAACTGTAATACTTCATTATTTGTTTTTGAATTACATATAAGTTCCAATTTTTTCCTACATGTTTATACAACAGCTTTATTATTGGTGAAATGGCATCACATAATTCTTCAATATCTAGCGTGTTATTGTCATCATCCCATCCGGCAACAATTGCCAGGTTATCGACAGCATAGCGTTTGAGGTTTTCTCCATAGACAGCCTGCTTTCTGGCTCTTTTTCTTTGGGCAGCAGTCCTTTTTCTTTTTCTGATTCTAATTTTTGTTGCTGAGGTTGCCGCATTATCTGTGTGCAGTTTTACGATTCTTCGATTCGTAGGTACGTATATTAGCTCACCTGGGTATATCAGGTTAATATTTCCGCTCCTCAAACGCTTTTGATTGGTGATTCCGTCAGGACCTTTCGTTCTATAAAGCTTTTTATAATGAACACCGAACCTGGCACCGATTTTTGATAGGCTGTCACCTTTTCTGATTATATACTCAATTAAATTTTCCTTTTTATCTTCCTGATGAATGTCCGCGCGAGTTGCCGCCTTATTACTTCCATAGGATTCTATGGTCGATCCATCTTTTAATCGGATTGTTACTTTACCTTGGGGAACTTTTTCTATTTTTTTATAACCATTTTTGTCAGTTTTAAATTTTTTTACTTTCCCGTTACTGAATGTTGCCTCAAATTCAACGCCTGCCACAGGGAGCCCATCATCATCCACGAATTGGACCTCAATCCACTTTTTTCTTATCTGCTTGATCCTAATTCGGTGCGTTCTGCCTGATTTGACAGCCAGCTTATCATCTGATCTTGCGGTAATATTACGATTTTGATTTCTGTCATTCATTGTTGATAAACCCAATAGAACCGTAAGCCGGTTACCTTTAATATCGCCTGCCATATTAGGTGTTACCGACAAGTTTTAATACCGACTTGTTAGAATTAACGTCAAATTCTTTAGACTTACGTTTATATATCTCTTATTCTTCTGATTCCTGGTCCTCAGGAAATGTTAATTCTATTTTACCCGGAGGAATATTTTCTTCTCTCACGACCCCCTTTTTATCTACTTTGCCTTTGCGCTCCGCTCCATCCGGAAGTATCAATTGATAATCCAGATCGGTTATCGGCTGCCCATCTTCATCTTCTAATTCAATCTCAACCCAGTCTTTAAATTCTAATAATCCTGATTCCAGCTCATCTCCAAACCGCTTGCCTCCAAGTTCCGCAACCCAGAAATATTCCGGGGGATTGTATTTCCCACCATATTTTTTCTTCTCTTCGTCCGTGGGGATTTCATCGGTGTCTTCGTGGTATTCGTAGGCCCACGCCACCTCGATCTTGCTGTCTTTGATGGTCGTCGGAAATTTGGCGATAAAATCATGAGCCCCGTCCTGGTCGTATTCGTAGATATGGATCATCACCTCGGCCTCGTCAGGAATGCCCTCCACCTCAGCGGTCAGCTTGAGCACATCTCCGCGGCGGGCCTCCTTCTGGCTCCATTTTTGATTGGTCACATCGATCGCAGGAATCACGATAGCCGGTGCTGATTTCATTTCGAGACCGTGATCCGGCAGTTTGGCCGTAAATGTGATCGATTCCTTGGCTTTTTTGGGTACGATGATGGAACCGGCGAAATAGTTGCCGAAAACCTCCCCTTTGGATTTGGCTACAGTTTTACCTTTTTTGTCTTCAACCTTGATCTCTATTGCTGACCTGTTGCCGATAAACTGGGTCCACACTTCGAATTCTATTTTTTCTTCCTGGATAGCCAGGCGATTGCCCCAATACACCTGGATGATTTTCGATTCAAGGGTGACAACCTGAGCTTCATCGGTTTGTTTATTGTACTCTGCCATGGTTCAACCGCATTTTTCGGTGTATATTCAATTTAGACAAACAATTGTGTTGGATGTGATGACACAGACATTTCCGGTTTCTGTCAATACAGCTGGTGCGACGATTGGCACCGTCAGCTCGGCTTTGAAGACCCGTTTGCCATTGGAATCGATTTGATATAGTGTCCTATTTGAAGATATTAATACCGCTCCATCCGCCAATGCTGTAACGTAACCAATGGGGCCGCTGTCCGTCCTAAAAGTACGCACAAGCTTCCCCGCTTTAATCGTGGTCATGGTTGTTCCAACTGCAACATGTATTAAACCGTCAATCCCGACCATGGGCGGCTGCAAATTTGAACGATCCCCTCCATAAGGAATTTTTTCATAGCGCCACAACTCCCTGCCATCCAAGGTAAGCGCGACAATGACAATACGCCGTCCTGATGTTCCTAAAAGATAAAGAATGCCATTCTGATCAGCACTTGCCGTCAGCAACATATCAAGAGGAAGGGAAAAGTTGGCCACCTCCTCTTCAACATCCTTTGGTGCTGAGTTAAAAACCATAACCTTGGTTCCTCCGAAAATGACAAACCGATTTACAGTCTTGATATGTAGAGGAAGGGAATTTGAATATCCGAAAAAACTGCTAACCCACAGATAATCTCTGGTGTCGTATTGCTTTTTATAGAAGACCGTCTCTGGCGGCCCTTCTTCCGAACCGGTAGCATATGCACAGGCAGCGATCAGGCCATCAGTCATGGGTTCAATGTAAACTGGCTGCGCAGACTCGAACGTATCCAGCAAAATCATTTCCGCTTCCACCGCGGTACCACCGAGATGGATCGCACTCAATCGGTCCTCCTCTGTTTTCGGGCTTCTGAAGTAGATATTGTTGGCATAGATCGAAACTGGTGAGCCTGCGATATATTCTTCAACCCATAATTTTTTACCTTGGCTGCTGAATACGGCAATCTGCTTACTGGAATAGACAACCAAGAAATTATCCGCAGCCAGGATGACCTTGGCATCAAAAGAAGGCTCCTTATCTTCATTTATCTTCACTTCCCAAACTACTTCTCCGGTTTTGCTCGAAGAATTGAAATCGATGAATGAAGAGAGGCACGTATCGGCAAACAGTCTGAGATAATCGTTGCTCATTGTCTTATTATTATCCTTTTTAGCATTGGATCTGGGTGTTGCTTCACAGGTCGCCCATAATACGCATGCACAGACAATAAATAGAATCAGTGAGCAACGTTTGTATCTTTCATCATTCCCAGTTGATTCATTGGAACACGACACTACAGCCTCTCAACACTAAAGCCTGACACACCCAGAGTTCTATCCATCCATGTCGCAATGGACGATAAATCGTTTTCATTAACATTGCCTGTTCCGGTCTTGCCGATAAAATACCTTATCAGTCGCTGTGCATTGACATTGTTGCCAACTTCTATTTCATTCCCATCTGGTTCAAATTCATTTCCCCGGTAATTGACCTCTATTTCATACGTTGGTGTGATTGGTGGGGATGATCCTATCCAGAAAAAAGGACGGAAAATCATTATCGTGGTTTCAAAGTCGTTGCCAGACGGGCCTGAAAGATAGTAACGATTGAGCCCGTTAAGAGGGCGCAAAATGTGCTGCACAATCCAGTTCCTGCGCCGAACCCGGTCCCAACCTATGCCTCTAATCCAGTCCCAGAAACCGCGATTAAAATCAAGTAAGAACAGCATTTGCACAACGAGGATTCCATCAAAAACATGGCTGCTATGCAGGGTATGCGACGTTTCTCCGCCGGTTTTATAAAGCAGCAGTCTGCATCGACCGGTGGTACCCATTGTGTGATTATTCCGACGGTAGGAAGGTCGACAAGTATCCCGATAGCGGTTATTTGACAAATCCATCTCAATGGGACTGGCCGTCCCCGTGAAAGTGTAGGTGAGCTTGAAAGTTGTCCCGTCTAGAAAATCGTTCAAATCTCCGGCAGATTCATCATTGATCCAATTGATAAAATGCCAGAAGTTTCGCATGCGCGGGGAGCGGTTGTGATACATCCTGGCCAGGAGATCCCTGCTGTAGGGGCCTCCAGGAGCTGTAAATGGCTGCGAAAAACTCGGAATACCGGAATATCTTTCGTCACCTACCTCCAAAGAGTAGAGATAATCGTCGAAACACCCGGTTGCATGACCGAATTCATGGCTGGACGTCAGTGGAAGATAGCTGGTTCCGTCTACATCTTGAATCGTATCGTCATGAGTACCGTATATGCCTGCCCTCTCGTGATAAGATTCCTGTTCGAATTTTGCGAGTTCAGGTGTCATCCAGGCACCATCCTCTTTGGATACTTCAACCCAGCATTTGTGCCTGCCACCCCGTTCATCCAGTTTAGCTTCGTAAAAATGATAAGGGCGTATGACAATGTCTTGGGGACCATTTATTTTTTCCAGTAAATACGGTCGATTGGTTCGCTCCATGGCATCTGTCATACCCTCTCTTTCAAAATTCTCCCGCCAGTTCGCATCAAGTGTCGGGTCTGTTGCTGGCGTGTCACTGTGCAATCTAAACCGGCAATGCCAATATACCATGAGGTAAGAAAGGGGGTTGTTGTTGATATCACCGCAATGATGGAGATAATGAAGCTCATAATTCCCACATTTATACTGGCAATAATCGTTTGCCGGTCTGAATGTCGTCAGGTTTACGCAACAATTTACGCTGCGGTGAACGCTAGTGTCGTTAAGCACTGCTGCCCTGGCCCCAAGAACATGGTTGGCGTCAAAATCAAATCCTGATACTTGTCTCGACCGCTGATCCCAGATGCTATAAAAATCACTGCAGAAAATAATAAGGCGGGAATATGGCGGTATGTCGTGAATCAAGTTTTCCGAGATGTCGATGTTGCTAAAATAGGGATGACTCGTCCGCCCGTTATGTATTTTCAGCTTAAACTCATCCTCGTAATCGGTGTACAACAGTGTGAGACGTGAATGTTCTGCCGATCTATCACGGGCACTTCCGGATGCGTTCTTATCTCTTATGTTTTGGGACCCGGCAGCATTCACCAGGACAATATCATCAAAAGAAAATATAAGGGGTTCATCGATGGAGGTGGTTTCATTGCCAAGTGGTTTGATGTTATGGCTTGTCATGAAGTCATCGAACCGTTCCCCATCAGGTTGATCCTCAGCCTCACGTGTCCAGTAGTTTGTCGAAGACCACTGCAGGGGCAGATCATAGTATTTGACCCTGTCAGCCCAGTTCATGTCTGCCACGGGATTGGTCGGGGTGTCCACGATTTCCGGATCGGAATCCTCATTTTCCGTATAAATCCATTTCTGCCGGGGAAAATGAATTTCAAATCTAAGGCGTTCACGGTCCACATTGTCAGGAATTAAAAACAAATATATCCCATCTGAGTATCTTATTCGTGTAGTGATAAGCCTTGCTGAACCGCTCACAAATTCATACACCTTGAATATTAATCCTTCAGGAACTGCCCCAACACTTTGTTTCACCCGATCGAAATAGATGAATTTCAAATGATACGCCGTCGTGTTAAAATCTTCGGGACTGATTGGCACCGGATTGATATAAAAACGCTTTAGCGGGCATTCTGCTCTGTGGCGTTCAGTATCAGGAACTTCCGGGCATGGTATGGAGTCAGGGGATTCATCTCCATTGAAAAAAAGGATTTCCACCCGCCGGTTTTCCTGTGAACGATAGCTATCCGCTTCGGCATCATCAATGGGAAATGCTTCACCACAAGCAACATATTCCTTTTCCACATCGACATAATTAACCATGTCCCTATACGGGGGTAGTCGGCTCGAATCAGGCAGATTGAGAGCTGCAGCGATCTCATTTTGATAGAGATCGAATACAACCTCCCACGCTGGAACAGGCCACTTCTTTCGATAATCATTCTTTACAGCAGTCAGGTTTTCGGGTCCAAGACCGTTGGCTTCAAAAAAATTGGATGTGGCTGTTTCTGTATTCGCCCCCCAGGCATCATCTATTTCTCCTGGGTCGCACAACCATTCCGGATGCAGACCGAAAAAATATTTCATGATCTGCTGATAGTCTTCGACCTTGTGTTTTGAGTAACAAATTTGCGCCCAATCATTCCTGTTGCCTTGAATGAGATACAGAACGTTCCTGGCTCGGAGGTCTGAAAGCTGGAAGTTATACAGGTCCTCACCGGAGGTGTCGGTATGTCCGGCAACAACTATTTTAAGGCGATTGTCAAATTCATACTGCCTGAACACACCGGAAAGAGCTCTGATGCCGGTCAACAGTTGTTGGCGTTCACTTATCGCCTGGTCTTCAGTACCGTCGGCGGATGATTTGCCAGCCGGGCTTGAAGGCATCATAACTGCACTGTTGTGATGAAACAGCACGTCTTCCATCTCGAGTATGCGGACAGGTACACGGTGGTGAGTGATTATACTTGTACGGTGGGATGATACCGTGAATGGTTCTAGTATATCACTAAAAATTGACTTTATTTCTTCTATTTCGCTCAAAATTGTTCCCGCAATACAGTTGGGTTTCTTGATCGGCGTTGTTAGCGTTCTCCAAATCGAGGAACAGAAAAGCTCATCAGTATTTTATTAACCACGGGCCCGTATGTTTTCCATGACTTTTTTGAAAATGTCGCTGTCAATATGTAACCCGTATGTCGTATCAGCACATAAACAACACGCTGGTAGACCTCCCTGTCTTCCACAGGGCACCATTTGTAAACAACCTCAAAGGCTGGTATTCCGTTGGTCAGGGTGACCTGCCCCTGTTTGAGCTCTTCGTATCCCTGCAATTCCTGGGCAACGGCATTCATATTTTTTTGGGCATATTCGATAATATCCCCTGATTCCACGTTGTGTTCTATGTTCAGATAGATATTGTGCCGTATCCCGTCTTCTTCAGGACCTTCGAAACGATAAATGGACTGGTCGGTCCAATCCGGTGGCAACTTCATCTCGAACAGTTTGTTCAGGAGTATCGTGTCACCAGGCAGTGGAGCCTTTTTATTTTTGTTTTTAGTAAACATTTTTTTTCGCTGCATTCCACCTGTTCAAATGCATTTATAAAAACTTGATCTGGCATTTTCCCGGAGGAATATCCTCCACTTTTGCCGTTCCATTGCCATCGAGCTTGCCCTTTTTGATTTCGCCGTTGGGCAGGTACAATACATATTCCTTGTCGGGAATGGCATTGCCTTCATCATCCTGAAGTTTGACCTCTATCCAGTCTTTGAATTCCAGTAACCCAGAGCGGGTTCTCTGATCTTTAACTTTTACGAAAAAGTAATATTCCGGGGCAGAGTACCCCTTCTGCTTATCCTCCTCGGTGGTATCGTCGTCATCTTCTATAAACTCATACTTCCATTCAGCTTCGACTTTGCCCCCATCGACATTTGTTTCGATTTTCTTGATGAGATCGTCTGCGCTACCGATGTCCTGCTCCCAGATTTCAATGACGGCCTCGGTCCCGTCTTCAAACCCGTCCACGTCTGCAGACAGTTTGACCACATCACCCACCTCTGCGCTCTCCTTGGACCACTTGGCATTGTAAACCGCGAACAGTTTGACCGTATAGTCGCCGGCATCGGGTAGCCCGCCCCGCCGGATGCGGCCGTCACCGGTCAGAATTCCCTTGGAGGTATTCCCACCCGGATCGGTTAGCTCGTAGTCGACTTCGGTGATGGGGTTGCCGGCCGAATCCACGAACTGGTGGTCGATCCAGTGGGGGCCCTCCTTTTCCGGGCCAGGTTCGCCGACAATGGCTGAATAAGCACTGGCCTTGGCTGCTGCGGCTGCGCCTCCTCCACCACCACCGCCGCCGCCCCCGCCAACCTCACCGATCAGGACCGTGAAGCAACCCAGAGCGATGGTGTCGGGAGGCCCTACACACACGGCCATGTCACCCACCCGGGCCGCCGGCATGCCGCCGATGAGGACCCCTGCACTACCCAGAGAGATTGGGCCGCCCACGTGGGGCACGGGTACCGGCGCCGGGGTCACCATAGGGCACACATGCATGTCGCCGATGCGAGCCGCGGGCATGCCGCCGATCAGCACCGTGGGGCACCCGACTGCAATGGTACCGCCATGCGCGGTCATGTCGCCTAGTCTGGCTGCTGGTTTCCCCACGAATAACTCCTTGATTCAAATCAATTACCACCCCTAAAAAGGGTGGCATGATGATGGCCCTTAAAGGGCCTGATCTATCTCACCGCCCGCTGCGATCAAGACGCAAAGGACGCCGAGGTTATAATATCTTGAATAGAAAATAAATATCTCTGCGTCCTCTGCGACTCTGCGGTGAATATAAAATCCCACCTGAACTGATAACTCATAAGTAGATCAAAATGACACAAACACACTCTCCTATCCGCATAGCAAAGCTTGGACCCTTCAGCTTAGCTGAAGGATAATGGAGAAAATTTAATTTATCATAACTATCCCACCGGAGATGGTGGTCTTGGCCCCGCCTTTGAGTTCAGCCATGGTACTGCCCTCCACCTTGGCGGACAGGCCGCCCTTGGCCTCCATGTTCATGCCGCCCTCGATTTTGACATCCATGTCGGCCTTGATTTCCACATTCATGGCCTTGAGCGAGATTTCATTGGCCTCCAGGGCAATCTTACCGCTGGATGCCGTGATGTTGATGTCCCCGCCCGACTCCACGGTGATAGTGCTGCCCGCATCCAGTTTGACGATGTTCCCCCCAGCATCCTCGATGGTCACGTTGTCGCTGTCGTCGTCCAGGGTGACATGGTGGCCGGAAGCACTGGCGAAACTCATTTTCTTTTGATCGTCATCCAGTACAGCACTGTGGCCCTCGGTCGTGGTCAGGGAAATCTTCTTGTTTTCGTCATCAAAGAGAAATATGTGTCCAGCCGCAGTCTGGGTGGTGATCTTTTTATTTAAGTCGTCGATCTCCATGGTGTGGCCTTGGGTCGAATTCAGCACGACCTTCTCGTTCTTATCGTCGAACAGGAGTTTGTGGGCGTTGGTGGTCTCCACGACCATGCATTTGTTCTTGTCGTCCATGGATATCTTGTGGGCGTCGCGGGTTTCGATGGTCAGGATCTGCTCCTTTTCGTCCATGGTCAGTTTATGGCCATAGGCGTTCAACAGCACCACCTGGGTTTCACCGGCCTTGTCTTCCATCATAAGCTCGTTGAACGACCCGCCCCCCAGGGAAGTATCCGAACGAAGGGTGCTCTTGGTCTTTTCGTCGGGAAGCGTATACGGTGGTGTATTGGTGCCGTGGTAAACCCGGCCGGTGATCAGCGGCTTGTCCGGGTCGCCCTCCAGAAAGTCCACCACTACCTCCTGGTCGATGCGCGGGATATGCATGGCGCCCCAGCCGGCCCCAGCCCAGATCTGGCTGACCCGGATCCAGCAAGAGCTTTTTTCGTCTTTTTTCCCCACCCGGTCCCAGTGAAACTGAACCTTGACCCGGGCATGGTCATCTGTGTAAATCTCTTCGCCGGCAGGCCCCACCACAATGGCCGTCTGGATGCCCTGGACAATGGGTTTGGGAGTCCTGCGCAGAGGCCGGCAAACCACGTCAGATGGGATGGCGGTAAACTGATTGCTGTAGCTGGATCCCTCGGTTCCGGCCTGTTCCTCGAGCACCTGAGGCTGGCTCCCGAAATGGCTGACACTGGTTAGAATATATTCCTTTTCAAAACTGGTCAGGTCGTGCTCGGTCAGCTTGAAGGTAAAGCCGGGGATGAACCGCGGGGAGTTGCTCTGGCCTTCGGTGGTGTCCATGAACGTACGCCCCTCTTCCAGGCGGATATTGGCCAGGGTATCACCACGGCCGTCTGCGATGTAGTCGCCCGGGTAGTCGTACTGTTCGATCTCTTTGTGGGTCTTGGCGTCTTTGTGCCGCAAGAGCTTGGCTGATGGTTTCAGGAAATTATAATCCTTCAGGGACACCTTTCCCAGTGATATCTGGCGTGATTGCGCCGCCGTCTGGATCGTCTCTTTTGTTCCCACCATGCCAGCCCCGGGCTGAAATTCGATCTCCACCTGGTTGTCCTTGTTTTTCTCCCCTTCGATGGGTTTGTATATGCCGGCGCTGTCGGCAAACACAAGCAAATGACTGTCCTTGTCGTGCTCGAAAAAGTAGAAGATTCCCTCTCCCTCAGCCAGGCGGGATATAAAATGCAAATCAGTTTCCCTGTACTGAACGCAATAGTCCATTTTTTCGTAACTGCCCTGCAGCCGGAAGTCGAAGCGGTCCGAGGTGATACCCGATTCGATTAAAATATCCTCAAAGATCTCCTGGACATTCTTTTCCTGAAAAATCCGGCAGTCCTGCTCAAGGGAGAGCAGCCAAAGGGCAGGCACCAATGTAGCCTTGTACAAAAAAAACCGGCCGGTACTGCCGGTCAGCCAGAATTTGTTGACAATGCCCTGAACGTAGCGCACCGAATCCGTCTTGAGACCATAGATCGTCAGCAAACCGATTTCACCGATGACGTCGTCGAAGGATACTTCAACTTCGTCATCCCTGGTGGCCAGGGTAAGGTCGACTTCATAAGGGGTGGAGACCTCCTCCCTTACCGAAAAATCAACCACCCTGAGTTTGCGCTTGCCCGCCTTGAAAAGAAATCGCTCCTCGTCCGCCGATCTGAAATCAGCCATGTCATCCTCCAAAATCTATGGTGAATGCGCCGTCCTCCTGCAGATCCAGGTTGATCTGCGACGGCATTTCACCCTCACTCATACGGCTCAGGATCTCCTGGGACAGTTGCGGCATAATACTGCCACTCATGATATAGTCAATGTTTCTGGCACCGGTCTCCACCTCTGTACAGCGGGCTGCGATCTGCTCCACCACCGCCGGCGAGTAGACCAGCTTCATTTTGTGGTTGTCAGCCAGCCTTCTCACCAGCTTATCCATTTTCAGAGCCACGATGTCTTTGAGGACATCTGTTTTCAGGGTCAGATAGGGAATCAGGTTCATGCGGGCCAGGAGGGCGGGTTTGAAATGGTTGCTCAATATTGGCCGGATGGCGGCACTGATGGTTTCCAGCGGCGGGATCTCGTCCCCGGTACACATCTCGGTGATCACGTCGGTGGCCAGGTTGCTGGTCAGGAATATGACCGTGTTCTTGAAATCAATCAGCCGGCCCTCACCATCGGACAGCATGCCCTTGTCAAACACCTGGTAAAACAGATTCATCACCTCCAGGTGCCCTTTCTCGACCTCGTCGATGAGCACCACGGAATAGGGTCGCTGGCGCACAGCTTCCGTGAGTACCCCGCCCTCGCCGTAGCCCACGTAGCCTGGTGGTGATCCGATCAGCCGACTGACGGTGTGTTTTTCCTGGAACTCACTCATGTTGACCGTCACCATGAAGTTTTCACCGCCGAACAGAAGGTCGGCAACAGCCAGGCCGGTTTCGGTCTTGCCCACCCCGCTGGGCCCGGCCAGCAGAAAAACGCCCAAGGGTTGTTCCGGATCCTTGACCCCGGCCTTGGCGGCCTTGATCACCCGGGTGAAGTTTTCCAGGGCCTCGTCCTGGCCCTTGATGCGCGCTTTCAGGTTCTCCTCGAGGTTGATGATACTCCTGGCCTCGTCCTTCATCACATTTCCTAGGGGTATGCCGGTCCAGTCGGAGACCACCTTGGAGACTACATCCGGGTCCACTTCCGTGCGCACCAACGGTGAATCCCCCTGGATCTGCAGCAGGACTTCGGCCGCCTGATCCAGTTTTGCTTTCAGGTCGGGAACAGGCTCCCCGGACGCATCCGCAGCTTTACCTGCATCATAGAGCCGCTGCCGGATCTCGATCACCTGGTGGGCAGCCGCCTGCTCTTCCAGCCAGCGCTCTTTGAGAGTGGTAATCTCCTGGTTCAGGCTGGCAAGCTCGGTCTCGATCTCTTGCAGACGCTCCTGGTCGATCTCCATACCGTGAAGCTGGTCGCGCTCCAGGGCCTTTTGCTCCCGTTCCAGGGCCTGCAGACTGCGCTCCTTGTCTTCGACCACATCCGGTTTTGCCGTCAAAAGCACCTTAACCCGCGCCGCGCTGGTATCCAATAGATCCACCGCCTTGTCCGGAAGCTGACGGCCGGATATGTAACGGCTGGAAAGTTCAGCTGCGGCCTGGATGGCGTCGTCACGCACCACCACGTTATGGGCTGCCTCGTATTTGCTCTTCAACCCCCGCAATATCAGGGTAGCGATCTCTTCCGAGGGTTCATCCAGCTTAACCAGCTGAAAGCGGCGGGCCAAAGCGGCATCCTTTTCAAAATACTTCTTATATTCCGACCAGGTGGTGGCCGCCACAGTGCGCAACTCCCCACGCGCCAGGGCCGGCTTCAACAGGTTGGCCGCGTCGGACATGCCTGCCGATCCTCCAGCACCAATCAGCGTGTGGGCCTCGTCGATAAAGAGGATGATCGGTTTTTCCGACGATTTGATCTCATTGATGACCGACTTCAAGCGGTTTTCGAATTCGCCCTTCATGCCGGCCCCGGCCTGGAGCAGGCCCATGTCAAGTCCCAGAATCGACACGTCCCGCAGCAGCTCGGGCACATCCCCCTCCACGATCCGTAAGGCCAACCCTTCCACAACGGCAGTTTTGCCCACCCCGGCTTCACCCACCACGATGGGGTTGTTCTTGCGTCTGCGAGCCAGAATGTCCACCATCTGCCGGATTTCGCGGTCACGCCCGAACACGGGGTCGATCTCCCCGGCCGCGGCCTTGGCCGTAAAGTTGTCACAAAATTGGTTCAAGGCCGTGGCTTCTCCGGGTGGAAGCGCTTCACGCTCTTCCGTCTCCATGATCCTGGGTTTCTCGGTGGACCCTTTCACGGCATCCCAGAATTGGGATAAAAGGGCATCCCTGCTGATAGTTTCCAGAATATCGACATAATCACCGGTGGCAAATTGGGCTGGCCTGTTCAGAAAGGCCAGCAGCAGGGCACCGGAACGGACACGGTTCTCCCCCAGGTCCACTGATCCAGCCAGCCAGCCTTCCTGGAACCACTCCATCAGGACCGGAGAAAATACCGGCTTGGCAGCATTGCCGGTTTTAAACGCCTCCAGGGATCCATCGATGGCTTTTTGCAAACGCCCGGCATCCATATCAAAATGACGCAGAATCAGCGGAAGATCGGAATGAGCATCCTCCATCAGCTTGGACAAAAGGTGCTCAATGGTCACCTCATAGTGGGTGCGGGATACGCACAGTCCGGCAGCCGCTTCCAACGAGCGGGTGCAATAGGTGTTCAGGCGGCCTAACAGGGACTTGATATCGACCGTAATCATGAGATGACCTCCTAACCCGGTTGATCCGGTTAAAAAATGGGACTTCCATTACGAACACACAAATCTATGAAACTACAACAAATCATAATTTAGATTAACTCAGCTGAGGCGTAAAAATCGTTCTCACCTCATCCATACTTTCACCTGAAAAAACCCAGCTGTTAACCCCCAGCATATCGTGGTCCGCATCCCCCAGGCACACGGTCTGCGCCTGCCCCTTGGGCAGGATAAGTTCCAGGTCGTATGCCAGCGGCTCTGTAAGATAGATCCTGGTTAAAAAGTTGAGTTGTTCATAGGCATTGTTTCCCGGGAAAAAGGTCTGGAACACCTTTTCATCCACCGGGCCCACCTGGATGCGGAACTTACCCATCCTGTCGGCGATCTCCTGCCCGAGATAGGCACTGGTGCCCAGGCTGCATCCGGAAACACCCAGTTGAAAACACTGATTTTCAGGAATCGTGGCTTTGCGTTCAATACAGGGAATGATGGTCAGCGGAATGTCGCCCAGCGCATCCCGCAGCAGCGCTTTCAACCCCACGGCTGACCTTGGAAACTGGGAAAAAAGCCCGATGTAACGCAGTAGTCTCTGCGGCTGGGAAATCCCCCTGCGAAGCACCTTTTCACCCAGTCCCAACAGGCAGAACAGACGCTCCAAATCCGGCGCATGCTGCGTTTCAAGCACCTGTAAATACTGGCGGTATTTACCCCAGCAGCTGAACAGCAGCTCATACAGGCGGTGGTTGAAGATATCGATAAAATCCCTGGAGACCGATTCATCCCCGGCCTCTTCCACCATGAGCTCTTCGGTATAGAACGTCGGCAGGGGTGAGGCAGTACCGTAAAGCCCGATCATGTTGGCAGTGATCAGGTACTGATCGGCTTCGGGATCATCCCGCTCTTCGATTTTTTCTACATCCGCGGCCGGAAAAGCCATGGAAAGGTTGGGCCTGACACGGATGTTGTTCAATCGCCCCCGCCCTGCCGGCCGGTGTTGTCCGGGGGATTCCTCGATACATCCCAGCAACCTGATGATCTGAAAAAATGAAAAAGCATGCCCCTCTTTCAATAATTTGAGTTTCAGATCGGTTTTAAATGCTGTTGTCATATGAGCAGACGATCCCCCACCCGGGCCGGCCACTGGTAAATGTCCCCTTTGAGACTTTCCTTGACCGAGAATCGGGTATAGGTATTCATTGAGGCGTAAACACCCAGAAAATAATCGACAATGCTGCCAAACAGATACAAATCTCCTGTACTGGCAAAATGATCCTGCCGGGCATCCACCCGCACCTCGAGTCCGCGCATCATGGTGCCGGAAATCAGGCGGTCGGAAGCGGTAGATGTGATCTTTTCGATACCGTTGATCCGTTTTTGATTGGCCAGAAAGGCCGGCCGGTCGCGGCTTTCCTCAAAATTGTAGAGATCCAGAATAGCCCGTAAATTTTCAGCGGTTGCCAGGGAAGTGTAGTTCAGCGATAGATGCGACAACAACCGCCACAACAGGTTAGTGCCTATAGGTGGCAGGATGTTGCTGGTCGGTGGACGGATATTTTTAAAATCCACGTATTCGGGGGTGCTCCCGGTGGGCAGGCAGATGTCGCCCACGCGGATGCCCTCGGGCAGGTATCCGTTGGTGCACTGGAGCTGGGTGGACAGGGTCACCTGAACGGGTGGCTCTGCCCCCGGTGGGTAAACCACCGATAAAAACATATCGAAACCGCTCCTGACCGGAGAATTTTTAATGTGGGTGTGGAAGACCGGATTGGCCTCTGGATCGGGGGTAAATATCTCAAAAGGGGCATAAACCGTCTCACGGGCGCTGCCCTGGGCAAAACCTACGACCTTATCCACCGAGTAGACCTGGTAGTGGGCGTCATTGGCCCCGGATGGCCGCACACGATAATCTGTTTTGCGATGGTCGAGCCGGACAGGATCCGCATCATAGGGAAAAATATTAACCACCGGCGCAGCGCCCAGGACAAAATCGCCTTTACGGATATGCCCAGGCATTAAGGGCAGTCTATCAAAAACAAAGGAGATTTCAAACTGGTTCCCCGCCCCCCTGTTCGGCCACTGGTCCCACCCGTTTAAATCCAGAAACAGATATTTCTCGGGCAGCATGAAGTATTCCTGAATAATACGGTATCCGGGAAATGCATTGCCGGGATAGGGCAGCAGGCTTTCATCACCGGCAAAGCCCACCGGTTGGAACTTGTCTGGTGTGAGCATGGCGGCCTCCCCGCCCCCATCCAGCGGGCGAAGAACGATCTCGCGCAGGTGCCGGCGAAACAACAGATAGAGATCCGGGGCCGGCATGGTCTCCCCGGTTAGATAAAAGCGCAGGAATTCCGGGTGCCAATCTTCCAGGCTGGTGTTACGTAGTTCCAGCTTAAGCGATATGGCCGGCAGCTGCCCGGCGGCCTCCACAAAGACGGCTTCCAGGATCTCCAGCGGATGAACAGCCACAGGATAGCAGGTCTGAAAGAGGCAGGAGGTGCCCTCCACCGGAACCGAGGCGACCTGAACGCCCGCCGGAATGGTCATGGTCTGCTGCAGGGTCGGCTTGGGGGTGAAAGCCACAATTGAGGCCGCCGGTATGGGGCGCAGATAATGGGGCCAGATCAGCTGCACCAGCTCGTGAATGATCTCTGGAAATTCGTCATCCAGTTTTTCCCGCAGCAGGGCTGTCAGGAAAGCCACACCCTCCAGCAGGCGCTCAACATCAGGATCAGATGACAGGCCGCTGAGCATGGGTGCCACAGCAGGATGGGCCTTGGAAAATTCAGCCCCCAGATCCCTTAAGTTAGCGATTTCATCCTGAAAATATCGATTGAACAATAATTTTTCCTTTTACCTTTTCACCTTAATCTTCCCATCCGCACCCAGTTCACTCTCGAACACCACCGGTTCATTCCCGATAAAGAGCCGCCCTAATATTTTGAACGTAAGCGCCAGCCGGTTCTCTTCCTGGGGGATGAATTTCACCCGGGCCGATTTTAGCCGGGGCTCATATTTGTCGATGGTTAGACAGATGGAGCGTTCAATCTCGCGCAGAGAAAAAGGAAAAGTGTTGCGAAAATCGGTTAGATCCGGAATACCGTAATCTGCAGCAATGGGCACATCGCCCTGCCGTGTGTTCAGAATAAGCTGCAGATGCCTGAGTACCGATGCGACAACTTTTTTGGGATCTTCGGTAGCGCTTCTTCCGGGATCTTTTTCCCGGGTCCGGATCCGTTCCATCAGTCGTTCTTCTCTCACCTTTTCAACCCAATCCTTTTACAGACAATTCACAAAAGCAACCAATGACGGTATCACCCGTAAACACGTTCACGCTGAAACCTTGGTGATATGGCAGCGTCAAGATTTAGAGCACCAGGGATGCCAGGGTTCAAGGGTTCGAATAAACCAATACCCGGCCCCTCGAATCCTGGCGCCTTGTCCGGCATTCATACGATAAGGCACTATCATGAACGAAATCTCGACGGTTGATTGGTCCACCGTTAAGAGAAATCACTTGAAACGGTGTTCTCTTCTTTAAGCCGGTAACACTCAACTACGATTACCGGCTTCAGCCTTCAGCCCGCCAATCATCCTCCGATGTAGTGGAGGTGGCAATATTCTCCCAAATTATCTTAGTGAAACGGAACGAGACGTCTTCCATCTGCTGCAGGTGTGCCTGGGCTCCGTCCTGAAAGTTGGGCATCCAGGACCTAATGTCGGTCACCTTGGCATTTTCGAGTGTGATCGAAAAATATTTCACTTCGGCGGACCCTTCGATCCTGAAAAAGGAAACTACGACACTCGGTAACACTTCACCACTGCAGAGGGATTGGTACAGCAGGGGCGAGGCTTTGTCGAACTGTTTGGTGATGACCACCGGGCTGTGCACCCGTGTCCCGGAAGAGCCTCCGCTGGCTCTGTCCGTGGGTTGGGTAACAGTGTGTTCCCAGGACCAGACCAGGATCTCATCCTCGTGACCTTTTTTGGTAAGCGAACCAATGCTTGTCTCATCTCCCGCGCCGGAAGATATATCCCCTTGCACTTCTCCGTTTACATGCATCCATGCGGCTACTGGCATAATGACCTCCTTTTTGGTTAAGGTTTCTCAATTGGTACAACAATCACCATTCATCGCTTATTGCATACTCCACTTATTCTTTATCCAACTTACCCACCAGGGAGAGGGTGAAATAAGCACCCATGTACTTGAAATGGGGCACCACCTTCATGCCCACCTTGTACCACCCGGGATCACCCTCCACATCCTCTACCGTGATCTGGGCCTTGCGCAGCGGCCTGCGGCTGCGGGTGTCCGCGCTGGGATTTTCCTGGTCGGATATGTACTGGCTGATCCAGTTGTTCAGTTCCGTATCCAGGTCTGCCCGCGACTTCCAGGATCCGATGTTTTCGCGCTGGATCACCTTGAGATAATGGGCTAAACGGTTGGCCACGAACATATAGGGCAGCTGGGTGCCCAGCTTGAAGTTGGTTTCGGCATCCTTTCCTTCGGGTGTATTGCCGAAGAATTTTGGCTTTTGAGTCGAGTTGGCCGAGAAAAAGCAGGCATTGTCACTGCCCTTGCGCATGGCCAGGGACATGAAGCCCTGTTCGGCCAGCTCGAATTCACGCCGGTCCGAAATAAGTACCTCGGTGGGTATCTTGGTCTGGATAGCACCCATGGACTCGAACTGATGAACATTCAGGTCCTCCACAGCCCCGCCGCCCAGGGGACCGATGATGTTGGTGCACCAGCGGTACTTGGCAAAACTATCGGTGATCCTGGTGGCAAAAGCAAAGGCTGCGTTTCCCCACAGATACTTATCATGGCCCGCGGAAACGTTTTCATTGTAGTTGAAAGCCTTGACCGGATTGTTCTCCGAATCATAGGGCAGCCTCAGCAAAAAGCGGGGCATGGCCAGGGACACGTTGCGTGCGTCGTCCGATTCCCTGAAGGACTGCCACTTGACATACTGAGGCCCTTCGAAAATGGACTGCAGGTCTTTCAGTTTGGGCAGTTCGTTGAAGTCGTCGATGCCAAAAAATTGCGCACCGGCAGCAGCCACAAAGGGACAGTGGGACATAGAAGCCACGCTGGCAATATTTTGCAATAGCTTGATGTCCTGGGGACCCGGGCCGAAATCGAAGTTGGCTACCATGTTGCCGTAGGGCTGGCCGCCAAACTGGCCGAATTCGGCCGTGTACACCGTGCGATACAGACCCGACTTGGTCACTTCCGGTGCATCCTCAAAATCGTCCAGCAGATCATTTTTGCTAACATTCAACAGTTCCAGCTTGATGTTTTCCCTGAAATCGGTCTTGTCCACCAGGTACTGCAGCGACGTCCAGGCCGACTCCAGCTTCTGGAAATCCTCGTTGTGCAGAATGGCATCCAGCTGCAGGCTCATCTTGCTGTCAATTTCCGCAATCATGTCATCGATGAGGGCATTGGACACCTTGTCGACCTTGCGGCCCGGTTCGATGATCTGGGCGATAAACGCCTCCAGGCCTTTCTTGGTTAAAGCGTAGCCCTCATCGGCCGGCTGAAGCTTGGTGGCGGTGACGATATCATCCAGCAGAGAAGGCGCTTCCGTCACCTCTTCCCCCGCGGCAGCGGCCTCTTCTTTTTCGAGTTCTTCAGACATGCAATCCCCCTTTCTTATTCTTCAATTTTCAGCTCTTTGAGCATCTTTTCCCTGGAAGCATCATCCCCTATCAGCTCTTGTATTTTCTTGCGAAATTCTGGCCGGTTGCCCATAGGCCCTTTGAGGGCATTCAATGCTTCCCTGAGATCCAACAGTTTGTTGAGCTCAGGGGTGTTTTTAGCGACCTCCTCCGGTTTAAAGTCTTTGATGGATTCGAACTTGAGGGAGACGGCCATCTCTTCATCGGGCTCCTCGGAGAGCTTGTTTTCCACAGTTAAATCCAGATCGAGTTTCTGAGCTTTCATCACCTCGTTGAAATTGTCCTTGTCGATGTTAATGGGCTCGCGCTCTTCGACCATGCGATCGTCTTCCTTAAGCGTGTAATCTCCCATCACTAGAATCTTCAAGGGCAGTTCTACCTCTTCCTGTGCATCACCGGTGGCGGGACGATAAACGATATTGACCCTTTCCTTTGGCGCTACGGACCCTTCTTTAGCCATGGTTTCCTCCTTATAAACAGTTTTAGGTGTTAGGTGTTAAGTGTTAAGTACAAAATTTTAATTATTTAATGCGTCAGATTCTTATATCAGCGAATTATTGGACAACACTTCATTTTCAGGGCTAAAGTCCCGAGCTACAATTTCTATTTGCCGGTGGTTCCTCTTGTTCCCATGAAAACCGGAATCCATTTACCTGGTCTTTGATCTTCGCTGAAATTCTTGAATCCTCGGTCTCTTGGATCCTATTATTTATATCACTCGACTCCTTGAACCCTTGGCCCCTTGTGCCCTGCGGTTATCTTATTTCATCCCCAAAGCCTCCACCGGATTCAACCGATTGATTCGGTTCAATACGACCGCGGCTTTTTCCTTGTCGTCCTGGTTTTTTTGGGCCTTGTATCCCTGCCAGGCAATTTTCAGAGCCCTGAGGGCCAATTCCGGTTCCCAGGTTTCCAACTGAAATTCACCAACATTCTCAACAATCATCTCCAGGTGAGGCAGGACCAAGGGTGCTTTTTTGGCACCTATCAGGACCTGGCACAAGGCCATGCGCCACAGCAGGGATTCTTTGTGGGAATGAGCGTTCTGCATCTCCTCTTGCAACAGGGTCACGGCATCCACGATCTTTTTCTTTCCGGCCAGTTCCTGGGCCTTATATAGAGTATCGGCAATACGGCCTTGTTCTTCTGGTGAACCATCATCCCCTGCCACAGAGACCGGTGCTTCCATAGCCATGCCACTGCCCACGGATATGCCTTTTAACCAGGCTATGGTATCTGCATCGGCAAAGGGCGTACCCGTGGCAAATGTTAGTTTTGTCACACCCGGAAAACGATGCAGAAAGAAGGCGGTTTCCATGCAGACCGCATCATGGGCCTCCTGATACCCCGATCCCAAGTCGGCAAGGGCTTCAGCCACAAAGCGATTCAAATCAAGCCAAAATATATCCTGAGATATCATTGGTTCTGCAGCCATGAGCAGCTCCACCCAGGCACCCTGCTCTCGGGTATCGCTGAACGCTTGTACTGTGGATATAGATGGTGGCGGAATCATGGTTTTGCCGTTTGTGTCAGCCGGCAAGGCATCAAGATTCATCCAAGCCGTTTGGCGCCTGATACGGTAAGATTTAGCATTGCTCCAGTCGCCGTTGTTGAGCAAATCCACAGCTTTTTTCAGATATTTCAATCCGCCGGAAATCAGCACGTTGGCATCCTCTTCGTTTACTGCCGGTTCAGGTGATTCAGGCGATGCAGTCGGCCGGGGCAGGGGTGACGGCTCCGGGGCGACCGGTGTCTCCGATTCGGCAGGAGCTGAAGGGGATTCTTCCGGATTGGCCGCTGCATCTGCCTCGGGTTCAGTATCCGGCGCCGCTGCTTTGGACGGTAGTCGTTCAATGTAGCGCTTGAGCTTGATCAGCATGGGCGGTTCGGGCATGTGCTCGCTGAGCAGTTCGTCCAAGCCATCCAGGTTGGCGAGCATGGCCTCCATGGCTTCAGCCGCCACCGGCGGGTACTCCTGGTTCTCCACGATTTTCATGGTTTTTTCGAGCCACCACTCAAAGGCCCCCAGCCGGCCGCGCATGCGTTTTTTTACCGGGTACAGCTGGTCCCAGTAGTTGGCCACCATGTCGTGCATTACCGTCAACCCAGTGGCCAGGCCCTCCACCTTGTCGGCTCGCAGCCGGCTGACCGCAAAATAGCTGGCCACCAGGAGGTCCTTGGATTTTTCAGCCAGGATCTTCGCAGACAGATTGGCCACGTTGTTCCAGTCGACCCCGCTGGAAGCAGTCGGGGAAGAAAGCTTGTCGATCTCGGCCTGCAGTGCTTCATATTCTGGCTCGTAGCGCACATCCGTCCCGGCCGGCGCGTTGTCACTGATCGGTTCTTTGCCCAGCTGAGAAAAATCCATTAGTAAATCCTTTGCTTCGTTTGCCTATCCATTAATAAACGTGGATAATACTATTTAAGAATAGCTTATATCACGAAAGAACCAAAGAACCAAAACACGAAATAATTTCGGTAATTCTCGTGCTTTTCTGCTTTCGTATTTTCGGGATTGATTTCACTTGAACCTCGACCTCTTGAATCCTATTTGGTAACCTACCCCGTGAGTTGTCTATCCTACCTGCGTTGAATTCTCCCATGCCCATCAATCCGTGTTTACATCCTTGCTCAGCGCCCACAGGCGCCCAAAATCGCCGACGTTCAAGGAACGCTGCAACAGCACCAGGAAATATTGCTCAGGGATGCCACCCAGAAACAGGGCGTTGGGCGTTTCAACACCTTGCTTGGCCAAGGCAGCGCACCAGGCCTGGGCGACGGTGAAGGGGTCCATGGGCCGGTAGTCGTCGTCCAGAGGCAACCACAACTCCCCGTGCTCCTTCAATTGAACGGCTTTTACCGAGACATTCTGATCCTCCAGCGGATCCACAGGTTCGGTGTGCATGCCATCAAACCTTCCCTGAATAGGCGGTGACAGCCTGTGCACTTCTTTTTCCAGCTGTTCCACATGATCGAATCGTATTGAGGCAATCTGTTCGATTCGGTCCCAGCTGCTTTTTAAGCCGTGCAGTAGCAATACCCAGCTTTTTTCCCAGTCTTTTACGGTGCCGTTGCCCATGACCAAAAGGGGGAAGGGCCGGCCGATGCTGTCGCTGCTGTCCTTGAGCACCCCGCAGAGCAGCTCGCCAGGCTTCACTCCCCGGGACCAAAAGCGCCAGGACGACCTGCCATACTCATTCTTCCTGCCGGCATTGAACTCCCGGAACCCCCTTTCTACCCAGTCTCCGAAAGCCGCCATCAGGGAAGATTCAACCTGGAAACGAAAATAGTCCTTGGCAGCGGGGTGCTTACCGCAGCCTGCCCATACCCAGCTGTTTTTCGACTTCAGGAGCCCCAGCATGCCGTCACCCTTTGGGGCACCTTTCCGGGCGCCGACCGCAGTAGCTTCAGCACCGGCTTGTGCCCGTCGAGCTTATATCTCGCGGTGATGTATTTAATCCCGATTCTTTTGAGGGCCAGTTGCTTGTCCGGGAATTCCTTGGGAAAAAGCACCCGTTTCCCGCGTTCAAAGTCCTTCAGAAATTTTGGGAAGGCATTGAAGCCCGTGTACTTCTTGGTGAGAACGATATCCCCCACCTCTATTTTGAAAATCACGTCGCCGCATGACTGTGGCGAATAGTGAAAGGTTTCCTTTACCGGATAGTTCTGGTTGACCAGTTGGGTCTTGCCCTTGGCGCACTGCAGCTCTAGAATGGTCATATGGGGCTTGATCTGCGCATCCCGGTTGGCACCGGTGGGATCGGCGGATATCACCACCTTGTAATTCTCCTTGACGTGCTTGGCCGCCTTGGCCCCCTTGGTCAGGTAGATGAAAAAATTCTTATTGAAGTCCACCTGCCGGCCATGCACGGTCTTGGCATAGTAGCCCTTTTGCACACTGCGGCTGATAAAAGGCGCGGCCGGTCCATTGATAAATTTGAGCGCCAGCCCACCTTCCCCCATCAGCAACTGGTTCATGTTCTTACTGTCGGAAACCTCCTGGAGTTCCATGAGCGTATCCCGCTCCCAGACCTCCTGAAGGTAGCAACCGGTTTCCTTTACTACGTAGCGATACAGAAAGTCCTTGGGACCGGTCATGAGGTACCAGATGGTTTTGGTCTCAGCTGTGTTGGCTTTCAGCATAGTGCTAAGTTTGCCAAGGGCATTCACCGCGGTGTAAAAAGAAATCGCGCTTGTGGCGGCATCACCGCTGAAAATATCCGTGGTCGTTTGAAAAGCCACATTCCTGGAGGTGTAGGCTGTTTTCATCTCTTCCACCGCCCCCTCGTAGGTGGCAAATGCCTTGCCTGCCAGGAGTTTCTTTTCCATACTCAGGGTACCTGCCGCTGTGGTACCCAAGGCCCTTTCGGCCTTTGAAATAGTTTTTCCAACCTTGCTGGCCGCCTTCTTCAGGATTCCGGGTTTCTTTGCCCCGCTTTTGGCCACTGCCTTGGCCTGCAGGCGAATCCCCTTGACATCGCCCACCAGATCCGCCCACTCGGGTATGGATTTCCCTTCCAGCATGGGGTCCAACTCCTGGGACAGCCGTGTCAGCAGGCTGAAATAGGGCCCCTCTGTCGTGGCCATGCGAATACCCGCCTCCTGTACCTGCTCCATGTCCTTCATTCTGTCCGGTACTTTTAGAAACCCGGCTGCAAAAACATACCAGGTCCGGAAGTAGGACTCGCGGTACCAGGCTTGAAACGCTGCCTTCTGGCTGGCGATTAGCAGAGGGTCGAAAAGGGCCGCCTCGATCTCGGCCAGAAAAGCGTCGATGCCGGCTTTGCCTTCAACCGTGAACGCCGGCGGAACAATGATATTGTCGGGATCCTCCAAGCCCTCCCCCCAAAACTCGGCAAAGGTGGTGGCATTGTAGGCCGGGTCGGCGTTGATCCATTCGGCCAGCCAGTTGAGCTTAACCCCTTTGAGGGTCAGGACGTGCTTCAGCCAGTTTTGTAGCTCGCTCATTTCCTGGTTGAGGCCGGTGGTGTCCTGCTGCCATAGCAGATAGTAGAGGTTCAGGTTGGAAATCTGCTGCAGCATATCGGGGATGAGGGCCTGATCCGTGTCTGTGGATGACAAATCGAAAACCGGCTGAGAATGGGTTTGCAGGATGCTGAGATCCTCCCCGGCCATCCTGGCTTTTAAAAGGTTGATTCTTTTCACCAGATAGGCCACATGGCTGCCGATTACCGCCTGGGGCGTGGTCGCAGAGAAGCGGGTCATGGAATCGGTCATTCTCTTTTCAAAGGGCCGCAAAAAACCTGAACTGAACTGGGCGCAGTATTTTTCCTTCAACTGACCCTCAATTTCCCGGCTCTGGTCCAGGCCGAACCGCGGAATCCACCAACGTTTGTTCTGGTCTTCGACCTTGAGCACTGCTTGTCGAAACTGATCCATGGTGACGATGTCGGAAAGCAACTCGCCCTGCAGGACCGGTGGTTTCTGAAATTCCGTGGACACATCCCGCAGGGTTTTCAGGTTTTTGACGAAGGAAAAACTCAGCAGACCACAAAGGGCTATGATGATGGCGATCCAGGAGGTCAGCCCCATGTTGCGGGTCAGACGCTTCCATTCGACGGCCCGTTGGGTTAGGGAAAACAATCCCCTGTCTCCGGGTAGGATTCGTGAAAAGAAGTCGTGTAGGAACAGCCCTTTACTGGTTCCTGGCAGGACTTCCTTTTCTTCGATCAGGCCCAGATCTTTCAGAAAATGGGAATAGGGCGTCCCTTCCTGGTGGCCGCTGCTGAAAAAGATCCCCCTGAAATGAGGCGTTTCCTGGTAGGGGTTTTCCTGAAAAGCGCCTTTGGCAAAGGCCGCCAGACCGGGCTTTATCTTTTCGAATTCCTCGGGATAGATGAGCAGGGCCGGATCAAATCCGTTGGGATCAGGCTTTTCAAACAGCAACAGCCTGATCTCCCGCAACCTATCGCTGATGGTACTAACGGCGGCACCCACCAAGGCCTCAGTGTCGGTGGAGCCTTCCGTGTTCACCGCTCCCATGGCCTGCTCTTGATTTTTTTCAGTCAGGCGGTCGCAGAATTGGGTTGTCCCCTGGATAAGATCGCACTTGGTCACCAAAACATACACGGGAAAGGTGGCCCCCAACACGCGGGACAGCTCGTCGACCCTGCGCCGGATGCTCTTGCCGGCAGCATCCAGTTCCTCCACAGTGGAATTCAACAGCTTGTCCGCCGCTATGGTGACCACAAGCCCGTTCAAAGGCTCCTTGCGCCTGAACTTGGCCAGCAGCGAGAGAAATTTCTGCCACTCGTCCTTGTCGCGGCCTTCGTTTACCGGAATGGCATAGCGGCCCGCCGTGTCGATAATGATGGCTTGTTCAAAGAACCACCAGTCGCAGTTGCGGGTGCCGGAAATGCCCGAGGTGCGGCTGATCTCCGCAAACGGGGAAGACAGGTTGGCACTCTTGATGGCCGTAGTCTTGCCTGAGCCACTCTCCCCAACGATCATGTACCAAGGCAGAACGTAAAGGGGATTGCCACGCTTTTTCAGGTGGGAATGCCGCAGGGCATCCATAGCCTCTTTCCAGCGAACCTGCAGCTCCTGCGAGCTTTTCTTTTCCTTTTTACCCAGGGATCGCCGGTAGGATTCATCCTGCTCGATGACCTGGTGAACGAAATGCTGCTCGCGACGTCTCAGCAGCAGCTTGCGAACCAATATCACACCCAGGAACAGCCCCACCATACCCGTGATAATGAAACACCCGATCCACCAGGGCCATTTCAGGAGCAGGACCCCTCCGAATACCAGGACGGCCACAAGGGCCACGCAGGTGACAATCAGAAACCATTTTAACAATGTGAATATGAGCTGCTTCATCTAAGGCACCGTGCTGATCAAGGTTTGGCTAATGCTGTTCAGGATGAAATGGTAAATAAAGAACATGACCCCCAGCAGGATCACCGGCGTCACTGCACCAATGAGGTAAGCCACGGGAAACCGCCCCCCCCTACGCGTTGCAGACGGCATATCCTGTTCGCCAGGATATGCCCCGGGAAAAAGATTTTTCCCATCCAGGGCCGGCACACCCATGGATCCGCCGGTAAGCACTTTTAGATTGGAAATTTTGAGCTGCTCCAGCAGATAGTCGTCACCCTCGTTACAGTACTGTCCAGCAAATCCCATTGACAGACATATGTAATAGACCTCGCGCACATCCCTTTGATGAGGCCCGATGGTATTCAGCTTCTGGAAAAAATGCTCGCCAGCCTCGGTGGTCTGAAAGTAGCGGCGCTGCAGCTGATCCCGCATCCACTCGGTCTTGCCCGGCCATTCCGAGCTCAGCAGCTTTTCATCGATCCAGGCAAATACTGCGAATCGGGCCAGGTCATAGTCTTCCCGTGCAAAACCGCCCTGGCTACAAATGGCCTCACTTTCCGCTATAAACCGCTGAATATCCGTATTGACCTGGGCGAAGCCCGGCTGCCGGTCGGCATTGGACCGGGATAAATAGGCCACATAGGCTATGAGTTTTATAAAACAATCTGATAGTCGCATGTCTAACCTTTTCCTACAGCCATCAGTTCAATATTTAAATCGTCAGGGGCCGTATCCCAGTAGAGGGCCAGGTTATTCCCCCGCATAACATCCGCCCACTGGTCATGGTGATGATCGATCTGAAAATAGAGCGAATTGGCACGCCGCGGTAACTCTTGGGGTGGTACCGAGAGGTGCTCGATCCTGATGCCCGGCAGGGAGCGGGCAATGAGCAGCGGTAGCGTTTCCCGGGCACCCAGCTTGGAAATTGACATGACACTCTGGATCAGGGTCTCGGGTTCGGACTCGGTGGAAAACACCAGAAAGAACCGGTTGCGGCCGTCAAATATCGCCGGGGGCAACTCGGTGGCAAAAAAGGTGCCGTCAAAGAGCAGCTGCATGGCATATTCGGGACCGGCGGTGATTTCATCCAGCAGCTGGGTCGTAAGCTGCTGCACGCCGGAAAAACACTCCCACAACCGCCGGTGGTCATAGCTCTCAACCAGGGGGGTCCCGTCCTCCAGTTCCCCCAACATAGTAGTCTGCTCCGAAAAAGACGACAGGTCGCCTATGAGTTGCCTGAGAACGCCATAGACCCTCCAAGGGTGGACCTGCTGCGCTTCGATAAAATGAAACAGCAGGGGTACATAACGGTTCAAAGAGCGCAGAGCCAAGAGATAGACCATGTCCCTGGCGCCGAATTCGGCGGTATGAATGCCCCTGTCTCGCTTGTAGGACTCCAGCTGCCTGCCCCGGGAAGCTATCTGGTCTCGAATCTCGGTGATTACCTTGTACAGCACGGACGATGCTGAAATGGAGAGGCAAGGAGGGATATACTGTTCAGACAGAACTACGGCATCCCCGGATCTTTCCAGCCGGGCCAGAGGGATCAGGTCATAATCTCCCAGCTGGTCGATTTCGCTTTCCCAGAATACTTTCAAGACATGGTAGAGCCGCTTGACCTGTGCGGGAGGGCCGTCATGGTAAAGGTCTTTTATCTCGTCGGCATCGGTGGTGGCTACATAGCGTGTGGTCACGTCCGACAGGTTTTCCAGGCCGGGCAGGACGGTTACATTGTCACCGTTCTCCTGCCACTTTTTCATTCCCAGA
>JAOZRT010000001.1:2188-37928 GCA_029940035.1 Desulfobacterales bacterium | reverse complement strand
ACACACCCAAGGGTTTGCCACCCTCCACCCAGTCGTCTTCAAATGACCTGGCGGAAATCAGAGCATTGCCCGGAAAAGACACATGGGTCATGTCGGGGAATACCATCTCACCGCTGACCAGATTGAAATTGCGGCTGCCCAGAGAAGCTTCCTGGATATCGAATTTTATGGCACCCCAGAAATGGGGGGTCAAAGATTGCACCAGAGGCGTCATCAGGGTTTGATGGTAGCGGTCGTTCAGCTGCAGGTGTTGGGGTTGCAGAAAGAGGCCTTGATGCCAGAATAGAGGTCTTTCCATGGAGACTAGTTTCCTTCCACCATTTGGATTTGTTTGGGACCTAGGGTGACCACCAGGTTCAATGGTGCTGGTTTACTGGTCAGGGTCTTTTTAAAAAAACCCTTTTTGTCGATCACCACGGGAACATCGAACACACGCACAACACGCTCCTTCACCAACAAGTAATAGCCGGCAACAATGGCCACATATTTGGCCCCTTCGGCCCGATCCAGCACAAAGGTCTGGTCCTGCCCGGGATAGGCGATTATTTTTCTGGCACTAGCCACGCTTCCATCATATAGCTCGCATTCCAGGAGTTCCTGGAGGCCCTGGGTCTCCTCCGACATCTGGTTGAAGGTATTGGGATCCTTAAGCTGATAGGCACACAATAACAGCGTGTGTGGCATGCCTTCCATCAGGTTGAGCTGACCGTCATTTCTCAGCAGCAGCGAAATTTCTTCAGGACCGTAGGCCCACTGGGGCGGCGTTGGTTTCTGGGCTGCACAGGCAACAATTGACAGAACACATATGAGTACCACAATCGAGCAAAATTTTCGATTCAACGTTGTTCCTCCCCGTTATCAGAAAGTTGACGACATTTTTTCTCAAATTCTCGCAGCAGCCGGTCTCTGAATCTATCCGATTCAGACCACTTGCAAACCACGGCATACTTATCTTTATAGCTGTCAAAAAACTCGGCTCGTTTAACAACCCCTAGCTTCAATCCACCAGATCCGGCCGAAACAATGGCCTCGGGGTCCAGTTCTTCCAGGATCTGGGATACGATTTGCCTGACAGCCCCCTGGAAAGCCTGGTGCGTGACCAGGAAAGCCCTGTCAATCTGGCCAATATAGCTTTCCAGTGATTTTTTTTCAGCATCGCCGTCTATATGCTCCCCGATCATGTGGCGGATGGTTTTATCGCCGGCTCCCTCGCCGAACAGGGTGGTGTTGATGCTGCCGATCAGGCGGTTGAGATTATCGAAAACCGTGTTAAAGGAATCCAGCAACCGATCCGTCATCTCCCCGGATGTCAAGTCGGCAACAGATACGGTCTTGCTCAACAGAAGTGAGAAAAGCCTGGACAGAGATTCCACCTGTCCCACCGCCGGCGCTGCGGCCTTCTGTTGCCCTTGCCCGGTCTCAGCTGTCAATTTTTTCAGGCATGTCAGTCTTTCAGTTGCTTCTAGTGAACTCAACCGGTTTTCAAGATAAGCCTCGATTAACTTTTCGGCACTGGAAGGAGCAGATGCATAAAGATTTTCTATCTCAACCAGCAATTGTTCGTGATCGACGCTATGTGCCATACCCTTATTTAGCCTTATTTCCACGATGCTGTATGATGGTTTTTTCCAACAAATCATCCTCGTGGTAACTGTCTTTACCTTCCTGCTTCCCCGTATGCGCATCGACATCTTGCTCTGTACTCGCAGTCGACTCACTATCACTTATGATTTGCTGATCAAAGGGAGAGGGTTTTCCCGCCTGTTTACCGCTTGAAATTATCATGGTTTTTGGGAGATCCGCATCTTTTTCCCCATGCGGAACGGGCGCATCAGCGTTCCCGCCCTGAGATAGTACGATAATGGTTTCCTGTGTCTCTATTCCCTCTGAAACTTCTGTTTCCAAATTCTCAGTCGGTTTTTCAGGATAATCCAATGTAAATTTAGTTGTTTTTGGAATATTGGGCAGTGACTCTTTGTTAGGTTCATGGTTTCTAAATTTGTTAGCCGAAATTATCACAGTTTCATAGATGGCGTCATCTTCATCCGGACTGACACTATTGTTATCCATCGTCTCTACCCGGGTAGGAGACGGCGCTGAAACCGACTGTCGCGTTTGATCAACGACCGGGTGGGCGGCTTGCCATTTTTTCAATATGTGGGATAGTATCTCATGCACTTCCTGCTTATGGGGAGCCATTTCAAATGCTTGCCTTGCTTGCACCTCCCCGGTTTGAAACATCATTTTCTTTACTTGGGTTCTCAACCGATCTATAGATTGAAAAAATGTATTGATAGATGTGGGTGAATCTTTTTCAAGACCGCATTGCAGAAATAAAAAACCTAATCCGAGCGATCGTTCCCACAATGCTTCCCAGGCAGGATCAATTCTTAGTGCCGCCGGATCCCAAAAAATATTTTGCGGTTTTAGAAAAAGGTATCCGGCTAATTTCCCTTTGAAATCGGCAGATTCCAAATTGATGCTGGAAATATCTTGGAGCATGCTGCCAATACCATCGAATACCATCTCGACATTCTGAGATTGATTTACAAGCAGTGCATAGAACCATGCGGATCCTAAAAAATGCAGGACATTCAATGCGATGTGTTTTGGAAATTTAGGCATAATTGCCATGGATGGCCCGACACCGATATGCTCGGCTTTAAAATTCCATAGAAGCGGAAGATAACGATTCTGTTCTGCCAAGCTAACCCATATTCGATCTATCGAAAATCCTATATCAGAAAACCTTTCATTGACCGGACTGGAAAAGCAGCCATGGACCAACTCTGATAGAAAAGAAAGTTTTAAATATAGAATTTCCAGAAATTGCTTGTCATTATTTTCAAACAGAAAAAACTGGCTATCAGAAAAGCGTTCAGTCATGTTAGAAAGGCATTTCAATCTGCCTGGAGCTCGTCCCACTGCATTTCGATGAGCTATAGTTTCGAGCGGCGCCCCTGACACCAGCCGTAGAAAATCAACCGCAGCTATGGTTGGCGCAGGGAACATCAGCATATAATTCGGGAAAAAGGAGAATGGAATGACTCTGGATTTTGCCAAATCATCCGAACCATAACACAGGTTAATATCCTGGCATGTTGAGCAAGGGTCGCTTGATCTGATAGTCTTATTGATAACAGCCGTTTTATACGCCTCCAGCCATTGACGCATATCTTTTATGTTTTCCTGGTAACATCCCTCCTGGGAAGGCACGTAACAAATAGGACTCTGATTCATCTGAGCGCAGGATTTACAATACAAATATCTCGTAAGTGAGGTTGTGTACGGCTGAAGTCCATTCGCTTCCAAAAACGCGTCATCAGTGCATAACACCAATGGCTGAGCGCATGCCGGGCAGGATGGATCAAAAAAAACCTGTTTTGCTTGACAGTAAAAAGTGGAACCCATGGGCAAAAGCGCATCATCCGTATGGATTTGTTCTTTCAGCAATATTGGTGCTGATATGTGACTCCCACTCGTGAAATTAGCAAAAGAGCTTTGCCAGGCAGCTTCAACATCCCTGTTGTTTAAAGGCCACATACTATCCTGAAGTATGCTATACTGATCCCTTTGTAATAGAAGAAAAACTGATTGGATTTCGCTATCTGCCTGAGTAACAATCTTTGCCTTGAGTAGACGTGTCATGGGATCAGACTCACTCATCACCAAAAAAGGTACAGAGGATCCCCCTTGACACGCAGATTTGGAAGCAGCGAGGTCGGGTTGAATTGATAAGGCGCGCTGTTTGTTGAAATATGGAAGTAATGACGCTGTATTGTGTGTCTCTATCACCCCGTATTCTCCTTCCCGGGTGCTGCATAATAACGGGTCATTCAGCTAAGCCGCTAGATAGCCATTAAAGCTTATTGATTTATTTCGCAGATGATAAATGACTGATTGTCGAATTATTTAGCCAACAATAAATTAGACACTGAATTAGAAAATATTATATTGTACTCTAATTGTCAACTATCTTATTCTCATACAAATATTGACTATTGCCTTCAAAAAAACAAGGAAGTCTCCCTTCTTTTGCTCTTATCCAGCAAACCAATTCTCAGGTGCATTGAATAATAGTAATGGTTGTACCGTTGTCCCCAATAGAGGAGTTGAAAGTAATGGAACACGGCAAGCGCTATATGAGCAGGAATGCGTTTATTATGTTATCTTTTTCACTGGGCGTTGGGACCACCGTAAGTGAATTTAGGCTGAGCTGCAATCAATTTGCGCGTGTAGTCATGCTGCGGTTCGCGGATAATCTTCTCGGTCGTGCCGCTTTCGACGATCTCGCCCTGCTGGATCACGGCAAGCCGGTCACACAGAAAGCGGGCTGCTGCCAGATTGTGGGTGATGAACAGAAACGTCACGCCGAAACGATCACGAATATCCAACAGCAACCGGAACAACTGAATGGCGATGGTGGCGTCCAGCATGGAAGTGGGTTCATCGGCAACCACGAATTCCGGTTTCAATACCATGGCGCGGGCAATGGCCACCCGTTGCCGTTGGCCGCCGCTGAGCTGGTGGGGGTAACGGTTCATATAGTCGGTGGCCGGTGACAAACCCACCGATTCCAGTGATTTAATAACCTTCGCCTGCCTTTCCTGCCGCGTGGCGACGCCGTGGATGGTCAACGGCTCCAGAATGGTGTCAGAAATCGACAGGTGCGGATTGAGCGACTGGTAAGGGTCCTGAAAAATCATCTGGACTTTCATGCGGAAGTCCTTTAGGGCTTGCCTTTTAAGATGATTTATCTTTTGTCCTTCAAGTTGGATGCTGCCCTCGTCAGGATTTTCTAATTTCACGATCAAACGCCCCATGGTTGTCTTGCCGCTGCCACTCTGGCCCACCAGACCGAATATTTCGCCTTTGAATATCTCCAGGGATATCTTCTTCAAGGCAGTGACATTTTCTACGGACGCTTTAAAAAAACTGGCCCGTGATTTGTAATACTTTGATATATTGTTCAGCTGTACGATCGGTCTGTTTTCCACTTCCACCATGTTGCCTGTCCTTTTGTTTGCTGAAACTTATAATGAGCGTTCAAAACAGGTGAAAAATGTTCCAAGGCTGTAAGCCAACGGCCTCGTTACCTGTCGCAACTAAGGGATCACGTTGCATAAGGCTCTGTGCGTCGGCGATACCTGTCGAAATTCCGGCACATTGTTCTCACATGCTGTCGTCGCCTGAGAGCACTGTTCGTAAAACCGGCAACCCAACGGAGGTCTGATCAAATTGGGGGTTTTCCCAGAGAAGGCCAAGGGTTCCGGTTTATCACCATCCAGTGTCAGGTAAGAGGAAAGCAGTAAGCGTGTGTAAGGGTGGATGGGTGTTTCAAAGACCTCCTCCCGCGAACCGAATTCCACGATCTGCCCGGCAAACATCACTGCAATGTCATGACAGACATCGGCCACCACGGCGATGTCGTGGGAAATGAAGAGGACACTGATGT
Source organism: Desulfobacterales bacterium (assembly GCA_029940035.1). GTDB lineage: Bacteria > Desulfobacterota > Desulfobacteria > Desulfobacterales > B30-G6 > JAJDNW01. The sequence continues at coordinate 32,473 of JAOZRT010000001.1, read as the reverse complement.
TCATCTGGTCCTGAATGATCTTTATCTCCTGCAGAATCTGATCCTGAACAATGACGTCCAGAGCCGTGGTGGGTTCGTCCGCGATAACCAGCCTGGGGTCGCAGGCCAGGGCCATGGCAATAATCGCCCGCTGTTTCATGCCACCGCTGAATTGATGGGGAAAATCCTGCATGCGGTCTCTGGGTATCTCCACGAGATCGAAAAGCATCTCGACCCGCCGCTGCAACTCCCCCTGGGGCGTTTCCGGATGATGCGCCACAATGGCTTCCCGGATCTGTTCCTGTACACGATGGACGGGATTCAGCGCATTCATGGCGGCCTGGAATATCATGGCGATATCATTCCAGCGCACCGCGCGCATGGCCTCATCCGACAGTTGCACAAGGTCCCGGCCATCAAAGAGAATCCGTCCCTGGGCTATTTTTCCATTTTCCGGTAAAAGACCCATCAACGCCATGCCGACAGTGGTTTTTCCGCAACCGGACTCGCCAACGAACCCCAGTGAACGCCCCTCTTCCAGATGAAATGAAATATTATCCACCGCTTTCAACACACCGTTTTTCGTCTGGTAGCCAACACACAAATTTTCAACCGATAACAATGTCATATTAATCCGAATGCTCCTCTTTCCTCAATCTCGGGTCGAGGACCTCATCCATGGCTCGCCCCAGCATGTAAAAAGAAAGGGTGAGCAGGGATATGCAGATCCCGGGCGGCAACAGCCAGTATGGTGCTTGAAACATATGTCCTGTCTTCCAGACCCATTGCAGCATCATCCCCCAACTTACCTGACTGGGATCTCCGAACCCCAGGAACGCCAGGGCCGCCTCCACCAAAATGGCGGATGTCACCCTAAACGTCATGTAGAGAAATGACAGGGGCAGGACATTGGGCATAATGTGATGAAATATGATCCGCAGATGTGAAGCCCCGGCCACCTTGGCTGCTTCGATAAAGGGCCGTTGTTTCAGCGTCAATGTCTGAGCACGGATGATCCTGGACACCCCCGGCCATCTCAACAGCGCTATCAGCAGAACGATCAGCCAGATATTGAGCTGTCCGAAAAGGGCTGATAGAAGAAGCAGAATCAACAGAGACGGCATGACCATAATCATATCGGCCAGACGCATGAGCAGGGTATCCACCACGCTGCCCATGTAACCTGCAACCATGCCGACAATCGTACCCAGTACGATACTGATGAAAGCCGCTGACAGGCCCACCATGAAAGCGATCTTGGCGCCTTCCAGAAGCTGGGTGAAGATGTCCCGCCCGATGAAATCGGTTCCCAGCCAGTGACGCCAACTAGGTCCAGTGGCATGGGATATCTCCGGGTCCACACCGGTCATGGGATCATACGCAGGACCAAGGAGCGGGGTGAAAAAACTGGCCAGAGCCATGAGGGCAAAAATAATCATGAGGGTCAGCCCTATCCTGCCCAGCATATTTTTCCTGAAAACCCCCCATCCCTTGGCAAACCGGTTAAACAGATGAATTCTCTCAGATGGTGTGTTCATTTAATCTCCACTGACTCTAAAAAATACACGGTATTTATCAGTAGCGAATGCGCGGATCCAGATACGCGTAAAGCACGTCCACAATCAGGTTGGCCGTTAAAACAACGGCGGCAATCAACAAAAAGCAGGCCTGGGCCAGGGGGTAGTCATTGTTGCTTACGGCAAACACCAGTTCTTTGCCGATGCCCGGCCATGTAAACACCGTTTCGGTCAAGGCCCCGCCGTTGATGGAAAATGCCAGGCTCAATCCGATACTGGTGATTACCGGCAAGGCCGCATTCCTGGCGGCGTGATGGTTCCGCACCGCCTTCTCCGTCAGTCCTTTTGCCCGGGCCGTAACGATATAGTCCTCTTTGAGCGTTCCCAGCATGCTGCTGCGCATCAGCAACAGGTAAGATCCCATCTGGACAACAAACAGGGTCATCAGGGGCAGCAGCATATGATGTATCACGTCCAGGGCCTTGACCAGGAAGTTGGTGTTTTCATGCACCCACACTTCTGGAGAAATAATGCCGTTCAAAGGAAACCACCCCACTTTGTACCCCAGGATCCACACCAGCATCAGGCCAAACCAGGGCACAAAAAGCGTATGGCAGACCAAGGCACTGATGGTCATCCAGGTGTCGCTTTTCCGGCCCTTCCTCCAGGCGGCAATTTTGCCGAAAAACACACCGGCCAGGGCTGCCAGGATCGTGGAGGTCGTGAACAACAGGATGGTGTTGGGCAGACGTTTCCAGATAATATTCTGAACAGGCTCGCCGTAGTGAAACGACACACCGAAATTGCCGCTGAAAAAATTTTTCAGATAATACAGATATTGAGTCCATATGGGCTGATCCAACCCCAACTGGGACATGACGTGCTCCACTTCTTCGGGTGTCCACATGGGATCGACCATCCGTGAAACCGGATCACCGGGCGCTATGCGGAACAGCACAAACAGAATCGTCATAATCAAGAAAAAGATGATGGCGATCTCCACCAGTCGCCTGAGAATGAATTTATTTATTTCCATATTTTTTTACCCTTGTCAGTCTGTTGGAAATAATTAATTTTACGTTGCCAATCCAATCAACCGTATCGCGACAATCATCCTTCGACAGGCTTGACAGCACAAAAAGACCAGATGTTCCCGATGCCTCCGACCTGCTCCACCCACCCGGTAAAACGGTCAATACGGGCAGCTTCCAGCACGTTGGGGTTGTAGAGGGGTATGTAGGGAACATCTCCCAGAAGGATTCGCTGCATTTCCCACAGAATTTCCCGGCGCTTGTCCTGATCCATTTCGCCGCGCTGCTTGTTTCTGAGTTTGTCAAAGGCCTTGTTCCTGTAGCCGCTCATGTTCCAACCGCGTTCCTTATCCTGTTTGGAATAGAAGAAGGTACCCACGTAATCCGGATCCAGGTTGAGTTTCCCATACCCCAGGATAAAGGCATCAAAATCCCGTTTGCCTTTTACCTGTTGCAAAAGCGCGCTGAAGGCCATGGGGCGCGCAAAGGCCGGCATCCCCATGTCGCGCAGCCACTCCTGAATCATCAGACCTGCAAATGCCCGGCGGGGGTCGTAATCAGCCGGGGGCGTCAGAATAGTGAAGCGCTGCATGGGTTTTCCATCGGGTAGCTGCAGTTCCCTGCCCTTTTTCACCTTGCCGTCGGCACCCACCGGCGGTTCCGTCCAGGAATAACCGGCCTCTTTCAGCATATCGTAGGCTATTTTAAGGCGCTGTTCATGGCTCAACCCGTCGCCATAATGGGGTACCTGGGGGTTGTGCCAAAATGCATTTCCCGGGGGGACCACCGAGTGCAAGACCGTTCCATACCCCTGCAGGATACGCGATATGATAAATTCCTTGTCGATGATGGTGGCAATGGCCTGCCTTAAAACCACGTCGTCAAACGGCGGTTTCCTGAGATTGAAGCCCATGTAGTACAGAGCGCTTTTCTGATTGTGAAAAACCTGGATACCTGCCTCTTTTCCGAGGTCCTCGAGATAACCCGGTTGCAGGCCCCACCAGAACATGTCGATATTTCCCTTTTTCAGGGCCAGGATGGCCACATCCGACGTACCGTAGAACTTAAACAGGATCCCCTCGATATAAGGGCCCAGCAAATGGCCGGCGATGTGTTGCCCTGAACCAAAAAAATGCGGATTCTTCTCCATGTGGAGATAGGAGCCGCTCTTGTAGGCCTTGACCACATAAGGGCCTGTGCCCAAAGGGTTACTGACCTCATAGTTTTGAAGTGACCGCAGAGGTTTTTCTTTCTTTTGAGCCGCCAGGGCAACCGCCTCCCACTCATTGCGTGATACCATGGGTGCGGTCAAGGCCCTGGACAAGAATACAGCCGTGGGTTTTTTTAAATAAAAAATCACCGTGTGGGCGTCCGGTGTTTCAATCTCCTTGATGGCCTTCCACTTGCTCGAATACCTGGGTACCTTGAACTCTTTAATGATTTTTCCCGTAAACACCACGTCATCGGCGGTAAAATCCGACCCATCCGCCCATTTGGCATGCCTCAGTTTGACGGTATAGGAAATTTTTTCCTCGTCATAGATCGGATCCTCGGCAGCCAGCCAGGGAATCAGCTTCAGTGTTTGAGGATGGCGGATGTAGAGGGGTTGATAAATCTGGGTCAGGATTTTCCGCGAGTTAGCGTCGCTGGCCAGCCAGACGTTGAGGGTTCTCGGCTCTTCGGGAAGACCGATGCGCAGAAGGCTTTTCGGGGTTTCAACCTGGCATGCAACAAGAGCGCTAAAAAGCAGGGCGCACACCAACAATGCCGCCCATCTGACGCCTGCATGCATTTTAACCTGAAAACGTGTTTTTATTTTCATTCTTCCACTCTGTCACTTTCAGTTCAATAAAATCGATCACGTTCGATTCCAGTTTTACGTCACCAAGGCGGTTGATCCTGGGAATACCGCCGGGACTGACGCAATTGATCTCCATTAGCTTGTCACCAATCACATCGATACCCACAAAATAGAGGCCGTCTTCTATGAGCCTGCCCTTGATCGCCAGGCACAGGTTCTTTTCAACTTCGGTTACCGTGTGCCTATGCACGGTCGCGCCGGCGTGCACATTGGTTCTGAAATCCCCCTCTTTGGGTGTGCGTCGGTAAGCCCCCATTATTTCCCCATTCAGCAACAGTATCCTGACATCACCCTTTGTCTTGATACTGTTGACATACTCCTGCACCATGATCTGCTCGCGTTCAGGGTAGCGCTTGCTATCCTTTACATAATAATTGATCAAAGAATTCAGGTTTTCCTGATCCCGGTTGCTCACCTTGATGACCCCTTCTCCCCCGAAGCGCTGCAGGGGTTTGACCACCATTGCACCACCGAAATCATCGATAATCTTCTTCAAACGGATCGGGTCGCGGGAAACGTGGGTCTCGGGGATAATATCCGGAAAGTTGAGGATGTACAGTTTACTGTTGCCCAGGATCTGCCCACTGGTACTGTTAATCATGAACACCTGGTCATTGACCGGCGCCAGGAGTTCCATGACCTGGTAATTCAAGGGAGGGTTCTTTCTCAAAAACAGGGCATCCAAGTCTGTCAGGGTTTCAAAAATGAGATCATCTTTTTTGAGGCACTGGATCAGACACTTCCAGTATTCGGCCAGGCCCAGGTCGCGAGGAACGGTTATGTTCCACATCCGGGCAACGACCCTGTTGTTACGAATGTAGACGTCATGGGGTTCGAGAAAATACACCGTATGACCACGCTGATTGCATTCGTACATCAGGTAGCTGGTGGTTTCCCAACTCGGATCGATCGATTCCAGACCGTCCATTAAAAAGGCAATATCCATTAAACCCTCACGGAGCATAAAAATATAATCCCGAACCATACCCGGCTTCAGGATAAATTACAATTTGCAAATAGGCCGCGTTGTTCATTTAGGATCCTTGTTTTATCTTTTCATGCAGGGTGCGAATGCGGCTGCTCAGTATCTTGCAGATGGTGAGCGCTATCTGCGGGTACTCCCGCACGATTTCGTTGAATTCCTGTTTGTGCAAAACCAACAGGCGGGATTCGGCTTCCGTCATGATGGTTGCTGACCGGGGCACATCTTCAAAAAGGGCCATCTCGCCAAAATAATCACCTGCTTTGATGCGGTCCACTTCGATTTCGTTGCCGTCCTGGTCACCTATATGAACGGACACTTCTCCACCGATCATCAGATACATGGTTTCACCCATCTCACCCCTTTTAATGACGACCTCCCCGGGCTGAAACTGCACCTCCTCGGTCACGGACCCTACTGCTGCGAGCTCCGACACGGTGAGCCCCTCGAACATCTCGATCTTTTTCAGCAGCAGTATTTTATCGGTTATGACGACTTCCGCGGTCATGACATTCTCCTTTTGCAATGGGTGTTGTCCGGTTTTCATCAAAACCTGCCAAGCCAATTTCCGGACCGTCTCCTCTGCAGATGCTTCGAGTTCGATAATTGCCTCGACATCCCGTTCATCCGGTCCTTCGTGCGCCAGCAGGTTCAGCAGCAACACAATAGACAGCTTTTTCTGTTTCCCGATCAACCAGATCAAATAACTTTCATTACCCTTGCCGAATCCCGAAAGTTTGAAGTTTTTGCGACCCACGGCCACCTTTTCGGACAAGGGCGCCCCCCCCAGAAGCGGCAGCAGGATCTTGGTAAGCGACCGATCCAGCAGGTCGTCCAGGGCCTCCATGCTGTTGGCCCGCTGCAGGCTATCCGCCGAAGAAAGACCCCGGCTGATGATCTTCATCTGCCCGGACTTGTCCTGGAGGGCCAGCACGCGCAGCACATTATCCAGCTCCAGCCGGCTTTTCTGCTCCAGGTGATCCAGCAGCAGGTCCCTGGCCTCACTTTCAGGAAACGTCTTGATGTATTGCAGGGCCGTGAGATAGGCGTAGCTCTCACCGAGCTGGGTGCGGGCGAAACGATACGCCTCGATATCGCCGATGTTCAATTCTTCCAACAGATTGAACACCCCCTCGCGAATCTTGCGGCGGGGTATGTTGAGGGATTCGATCAGCACCCGGCCGTTCTGATAGTCAGCTGTTTTTATCTTTTCCCTGGCCAGGTCGTTAATGCTTGCAGATGGATCGCCCATCATGGCCACCGTGAGCCGCAACGCATCTTCATCCCCCAGGCTGAGCGTTTCCAGTGCAGCCCTCCGTACATCCACTTCTGCGTGGTTTAGAAAAGGCGCCACAATGGCATCCATACCAGGTGCCTGCAACTCACGCAGGCTGTCGATAATCAAATGAAGCAGGGATTGATTGCCCTCTTCATGCAAACATGCTTTCAGTTTATCCTCAAAACCGGTTTCGCCGGATGCCCCGGCGGCGATAACCCCGGCCATGCGATCATCCCACGAGGTCGAATCCAGCCAGGCATCGATCAGTTTGCGGTATTTTCCCGGGTCGTTCCGATAAAGTCCGGCCACGGCAAGCCCCCGCACCTCGGGCGTACCAGCTTTTTCATAGGCTTCCCGGTTGAGCTGGGGTGAATATTCCAGTTCCAACCGATTGGCAGCGGTAATGATGGCTGCCATCAAAGGGGGTTTCCTGTGGTCTATCAGCTCCGAGAACACTGATGCAGCTTCGGACTCCGGTGCCGAGGAAAGCAGTGACAGAAGTCCGATGCGAGTCCGGTCGTCCTGGTCCTTCAACATGTTCAGGATGTTGGCATCCAGTTCCTCAAAAGCCAGTGATTTCAACAAGCCGGCATACCACAAGCTCTCTTTGCCCTGGGTCGAACGGAAAGTATTGATCAGCTGTTCGCGGATGGCTTTATTCCGGAAAAGCTCATCCACATCGCTCTTTTCCATGGATTTCAAGTCCAGCATTTTTTTGGATATCAGGTCCAGCAGGATTTTAGAGTAATTGCGTTTAAGAATATAGGGGGTGATCGCCATGGCCACCACAAAAGGCAATGCCACCAGGGACAGGTAGCGGGGGTGAAACAGTTGGTTGAAAATCACCATGATCACAGCCCCGGTAAGCATCCCTGCTTTGATGGCATACCCCCTTAAAAAAGGCAAAATGACAGCCCTTTGATCAGACGGTAGCAGCCCGGTCAGGACCGCTCTGGCCGGCAGGTGGATGGTGGACTTCAGAACATTTGTGGTCAAACGGGCATAGAACGCCGCATATTGGTCAAACCGCACGAGCAGCGACACAAAAGCCAGGATATAATTCACCGGGTGGAACATCAAGGCCGTGGGCAGTCCCCAACGGCCGTATATCCTGCTCACAAACAGCAATATCACCAGGCTGATGACGCTCATGGCGCCCCGGAAGTAGCTCAAGATGCGCAGTTTTGAACCTTCTGATTGAAAACTGTCGTCAATAACCACATTAAACTGAAAATTCATGATCGGCAAAACGATATTGGGCACCAGAAAGAGCAGGATCATGATCTTGATCAGCAGGGATCCCTTGACCATGGGCCTTACCTGTTTGAACTGGTGAAAAAACCCGGGTTTCTTTTTTTTCTTGCCGGTTTTCTTTTTCGTCACCAAGAGAGTCGGGAAACGGGTACCGATCTGCTTCACGACCACTGCCCCCAGCATCATGATTACAAAATAGATCAAAAGGAGATTGTCCATGGTGATGGTTTTGGCCATGAAGGGCGTGCCGAAGCTCAATCCGATCTGCCCCACGATGGCCCCGGCTGAAATCAATGGAAATAGCCGCTTGGATTGACGGACATTGAAAAGGTCGTTGGTCAAATTGAGATACAATAGGGTGATCACGGACTCGAACTGGGTTTTCAAAACATACAGCACCGGATAGATCAAATCGAACCCCAGGGGGATTAAAAACCGGATGATGCCTATGGTCACACCGCAGAAAATAAAGATGATGGTCAAGAGGCGCGTACTGGGCATGCGTGCCATGAACCCGGTCAGGATGCTGACAATGACCACAGCCAGGATGGCATTGATGAACACGATGAAGGGCAGCTTTTGCACATCATACCGCGCCAGAAAGGTCGTGTCCGCGTAGTTGTTCAAAATTACAAAGGCGCCCACCACCAGAAAACGGAATACCAGGGTCCAGAAAAACAGCCCTGTTTCGTCCTCATAAATATTCAGCCAGCTACGCAAGCGGTTCATTAATATTAAGGTACCTTATTTATCAGGCGGTCAGAGGATACAACACCTAAAGCGCCTCCCTCACCAGCCTGAATCCGGTAATATCGGTCCTGTTGGAAGGATGAGCCCAGGCCCGGTTGGCAGAGCGGCAGTCATAATCCTTTGAAATCCAGCTCCCACCGCGCCGTACACGGCTGCTCCCTTTCAGGGGGCCGATGGGGTCTTTGGCGCGTTCTTTATTGTATTCGCCATACCGGTCCTGGCACCACTCCCACACGTTGCCGTGCATGTCAAAAAGTCCCCATCGATTGGGCGCAAAGGTTTTAACGGGTGCTGGCTTTCCAGACGGAATATTGAGGGACTGGAGGTAGAGCTGGCATGTGCCGGACCGTTCCTTGTTGCCATACATGGCCTTGCTGCAGTCGATGGCATCCCCCCATACATAGGCGGTCTTACTGCCCGCCCGGCAGGCATATTCCCATTCCGCTTCCGTAGGCAACCGGTACACACCCTCCCCCCTGGCGTTCAGTTTTTTAATGAATTTCTGGCAGTCTTTCCATGACACGCGGATGATGGGGTGATCCTTGGCGCCTCTGCGCCACCCGATAAGCTTTTTGCCCATGATGCTTTCCCATTGGGCCACAGTCACCTCGGTGGTCTGCATGTAAACCGGTTTGGTCAGGATAACCGTGTGCTGCTTCTCCCGACCGCCGCTGTCCCGGCCCTTTTCATTTTCAGGGCTGCCCATCACAAAACTCCCGGCCGGAATCAGGGCGAACTCCATGCCGATGGTGTTACGAAAGGTTGGTTCAGCGGATTGGCCTGTCTGCGGAAGAAACATGGCCATGAAAACAATAATCAATAAATACAACGGCGCACGATCTGAGTGGCTTATTTTTGGCATACCATACCCCCTGGTGTGACATAGTAAGAACAGAATCAAGCTTAGCTCTTTCGTATCACATATCAGCGGACAATTAAACCGCAGCCAACTTTTTTTCATATATAATTCAAATAATTCTTATAGGTTGAAACACGCATTTAAAGTGAAATCGTTTGACAGGAAACGCTCTTTTTTATAGATTTTCTCGCATGGCGACCACAGCAACCATGGCAACACCCACGTATCCCCTTGACCTGGCAACGCTCAAAAAAGCTGCTGCCGCAGAAAGCCGGGAATGTGTTTTGATACAAAATGGCGGGCTCGATAGTGCCATGGATTCCCTGCCATCCAAAGGCCGGGAATCTTCTCAACTGCAATCCATCGGCCTGAAGATGGACCCGGGTCAACCGATTATTGCCGCTGATATGGCCACCCTTTTCGACAAGCGTGTAAAACTGGTGCTTTGGAAACCAGGCGCCACCCGGACAGATGTACAAAAACAGACATTGTGGATATCGAGCAGGGCCGGCATATGGAACCACCTGATATTTCCAATTAAGCGGGAAGCGATTGACACCGGCCTGCTTGGGTTTGCCTTGAACAACCCCAACATTGTCCATTCATACAGCTTTGACGATCGATCCATCGTTTTGCCGCCTGAAACCATTGCCCCCATTGTCGAATCCCTGCCGGGATATATCAAGGTCGAACCGCTCCCGGGTGTCCCCATCTGGAAGAAAATGCAAACGCCTGATCAGTTGTTGTGCCTTCTGAACTCATTCGGCCTGCAAGAGGTTCAAAAATGGCTGGTGATGGAAAATACGAACGAAGTTCTTTGTCTGGGCAAATCCATCCAGTATCATTATTCACGCCCGGCTGAACTCCCATCAGGTTTTTTTGAAGAAATCTGCCGCATGGTGGAATCCGGCGGCTCGGTGAACATGCAAAAAGTACGTTACAATCTTGAACGTGCGTTTCTCATCGGCTATGCTTTGGAATTCGGCCTCATTGTCGGCAATTCAAGCCTCAAGCAGCCCAGGCCGGAATATGTTGAATCCCTGAACCAAAACACCGGGCTCGATTTCAACGGTTTTCTCGAGCGGGGCTACACGTCGGTCAGGCCGGAATACAGGGGCGTGGGCATTGGAACGAGACTTCTGGAAGGCCTGACCAAACGGACACAAGGAAGAAAGCTTTATTCGATTATTTCAGAAGACAACCTGGCAACCCAGAAAATTGCCATTCGGAACAGGACCCGCAAACTGACCACCTTTTTCAGCCAAAAAACCGGCAAACAGGTGGGCGTGTGGGTAAAGGATTAGGCCTTCAATTGGAGATTGAAGGCCTAATCCTTTACTGTACGCGGCTTCCGTCTTCGCTCTGCGAGCTTCGCCGGACAGGTCGCCGCTATTTAATTTTGATTAGTTCCCGTAATATACGGCAGTATCCCTCTCCTTGGGAGAAGGATTGGATTAGGAAAACAAAGCCAATATCGTACGTTAGTTTCAATGCCTTTACCTTATACCTTATACCTTTAACCTTATACCTGTGATCATGAATATTGGAATCATCACCGCCAGAGATAAAAACTACCACCCCAATGGGAGGCTCATCACAGCCGCAGACGAAAAGGGGCACCAGGCACGGCTGATCCACCCCTACCGGGTGTGGCCGAGCACTACCGGTAAAGGCCTCGGTTTTGAGGGCAATGCGGATGTGCAGGCCCTGGATGTGGTCATGCCCCGCCAGGGAGCAACCATCGGGGATTCGAGCCTGACCCTCCTCCACCATTTCAGCCGCATGGGGATGCCATTGGTCAACGGTTTCGATGCCGTCTGTACCACGCGCAGCCAGATCATGACCCTGCAGACGCTTGCCGCGGGCAACCTGCCTGTTCCGGACACCCTGTTCGTCAATTCTGAGGACGGGTTCGCGAGGGCTGTGCCCCTGGTGGGTGATTACCCGGTGGTGGTCAAACAGGTGAGCGGGCGCCAGGGTGCCGGCATTTTCCTGGTAGAAACAAAGCAGCAGGCTGAAACCATCACCCACAGCCACATGGACCCGCGTATTGGGATCCTGGTGCAACGCTACATGCCGACACCGGGCCGACAGGACATCCGGGTCATGGTGATCAGCGGAAAGGTTGTAGGCGCCATGCAGATGACACCCGTGGAAGGTGATTTCCGGGCCAATTTTCACCTGACCCGTGAGAGCCGGCCCTTGGAGATGACGGCGTCGATTGAAAAATTAGCTGTCAAAGCCGCCGGGGCCGTCGGCCTTGACATCGCAGGCGTGGATATGGTTGTGGACAGGCACAAAGACATGTACCTGATCGAAGTGAACTATGCGCCTGGGTTCAAGGGGCTCGAAAAGGCTACCGGCCTGGATATTGCCGGATTAATGATCGATTGTGCGATCGAAAAGTCCGGAACTTAACCACAAAGGCACAAAGGACACAAAGAAGATCATTATATTTCGCGGTTTTCATTTTTCGTGCTTTCGTGATTAAGTATTTTTTTACGAACTTGGCATTAGCGAAACAGGCGGTTGAGTTAGGAACCGGAGAGTGGAGGACGGAGCTCGGAGGTCGGAGCTGCAGAACCTCAAAGGGTGAGCAGGTAAGCGGTTGTCGGTAGTCAGTGGTCAGTACTCAGGGCTGAAGCCCTGGCCTACATGCCCATTCTTCGAAACAACTATGTAGCGCAGGGATTTATCCCTGCCAGAAGCAGATTGCAGATAATAAACATCAACGTGACAACTTTTAATCAAGACTTGACCTGAAACCCGACACCTGAAACCCGAAACACTAAATACTAAACACCAAATACAAAATACAAAAAAATGCGCATTGAAAATCTCAGAATGGAAAGTTCCCCCGGGCTTATACGGGCCGTCGCCACGGTCAAGTGGGAAACCTGTAAGGAACCGGACAAGGACATTTACATTGAAACCGAAGCGGATTTTGCCGAAAGCTTCTCCTGCAACCCGCATGCCTTTGTGGTGGGCTGCATCATCCCGGCCATGCATTTCGGAGAGGAGCGCCTGAAAATAGAAGCCGATATCTGCCCCTTTTTAAGGGAGGGTCTGGACCTGGTCATGGCGTTGATGCATTTGTGGTCGGATGGTGCCTACGCCCCCTTAAAGATCGAAGCCGGCACCGCCTCCATGGATCCCTTTCAGCATATCCAACGGCAGGCCGGACTATTTCTGTCCGGCGGATTCGACTCCCTGGCCGCCTTGCGCCTCAACCGCCTGACCTACCCGGACAGCCATCCGGGATCCATCAAAGACTGCTTTCTCGTACATGGATTCGATATCGGCGGCGTGCAGGCCAGGGGCATGAAATACCACGTGTTCGATCGTGCCAAAGCCGCCCTGGCAGATGTGGCCGAAGATGCAGGTGTGAATCTCATACCCGTCTATACCAACATCCGTCATCTCTGCGACGAAAGGGACTTGTGGCTGGACAAGTTCTTCGGCGCCGTGCTGACGGCCGTGGCCCACACCTTTGTCCCGCGCACCAATCTTGTTTACATCGGATCGTCCTACGACCTTCCCAACATACACCCCTGTGGTTCGCACCCCCTGCTGGACCCTGAATTTTCAAGCTACAACCTGAGGATACGGCATCGGGACCTGCACCTCTCGCGGGTTGAGAAGCTCAAAATAGTGGCTGACTGGGATGTGGCTTTTCAAAATTTCAGGGTTTGCCTGGCCAATGTCAAAGACCGGTTGAACTGCGGGAAGTGCGAGAAATGTGTGCGTACCATGGCAGGGCTGGTGGCCATTGATAAACTCCACCAGACCAGGGCATTTGTCGAGGATGACCTGGACCCGGAACTGTTGGCCAGTTACAATATCCGCATCCGGGTCAGGGAACCCTTCTACGAAGAACTAATCCCTCTACTGAAGGAACGCGGCCGGAATGATCTGGTGGATACACTGAACAAGATGTTGGGGATAGGATAGCAAAAAAGGGGGGTTGAATATAAAGCTTTTTTCAAACCCTGATGAATCGAGATTGAACATCCAACGATCAATATCCAATTTCCAATGGAAAAGGCAAAAAATTACAATAATTTTTTGGTTGTGTTTGATGATGGAATATTGTCTGAAAAACACTGCAGGATAGAATCAAAATAAGATTACATGGATAAAACAAAAAATTACAATTGGAGCGAACCAGGAGATCTCAATGAATGGTTTAAACGGGTTTTTGCGATCCGTCCTCTTCTGGTGTGCCTTATTTTTTTAGCACTTGTGATATCCGAGCTGCGTTTTGACTGGGTGGAACGGACCATGGGCGCTTTCCTGGTCGCCACCAACAGCCGGCGCCCGGAAACCGGTACCATATGGGAAACCGGCCGGCAAACCCGCCAGGCCCGGAAGTCCCTTGACCAGATCGTGTCCGACCGCCAGACATCTCAGCAGGAAACCAGGCAGGCGGAAAGTTTTAAGGAGATTGCCGCCACCATCCTGCCGGATCAATGGGTCATGATATCTCCGGATCAGTTCCGCCGGCTTTACCTTAAGCTCAACCCGAAAACCGCCGCCAAGATCATATCGAGCTTTGATCTCGTGCAACTCATCAATCGTGAGCATTGGGACCGGACCTATTTTGAAAAAGACGGGGATGGGCTCACCATATACCTTCTGGACACGGAAAACCGTGTTCTGCAGCAGTTGACCATTCCCCCGGGTCTGCTCTACGGCATGGGTGAGAGCCAGGTGGAAATGGATCAGTCTCTCAATGACATGCTTCAATTCGACAACCGGATTTATCCTGCCGACCGCTTTTTCCAGGCCCTGGACCGCCTTGGTGAAACTGTCAGGAAGGATGTCATTCTCCAACCCGATCAACTGCTGCGTTATCCGGGGCGGATCAACCGCGTGGGCATATCAGGCCAGGATTTATCCGGGTTCATGGAACTGGGATTTGAAATCGAGAGCGCAACGCAACGCATCGTCATCCTGATGAACGGGCATAAGAACGCCGTCCTGCAGTTGCGGTCCAAACTGGACGGACGGAGTCTCATACGGCACCGGAACGAGGGGCGGTGAAAGGCCGGAGGCCCGAGAACCAGAGCCCCAGAGGTCGGAAGGCAGAGGACAGATGACAGAGGACGGATAACAAAGGACAGAAACATTAACGTCCAACATCGAACACTGAACATCGAACTTTGGCCCTTTGCTCTTTGCTGAATGCCCAGACAAACTGAATTCAATAAGCTGAGAAACCACATTCGACGTTGGAAGTTGGATGTTCGATGTTCATTTCTGGGAAAACAAATATGGAAGACAGGTTGATAAAAATCTAAAAAAAGAGACAACTTTTGATCAGGACTTGACAAGCCCTTGACAACCTGACACCCGAAACCGATGAATATCAACTACTCTAACAGGGTGTTCAGTATTCAGAGAGAAGGCTTCACCCTATACCTGATACCGTATACCTTAATACCGTATACCTGATACCTTATACCGTTTACCATAAATATCCATGACCACAACAACCAAAATATTGAAAGCCCTGACAACCCTGTTTTACCTGGCTGCATCAGTAGCCGGTATAGGCGCCCTTGTAGTTGTCGGCATGGTATTTTATCTCGTGAAAGACCTGCCCCGGGTTCCCGAACCGCTGAGTCGTATCATTGAAACCGAACCCACCGAAATATTTGCTGCCACAGGGGAAAGAATCTTGCTGATGGGCGGCCGCGAAGCCATCCCCCTGAGCCGGGTGTCACCCCACTTCATCAGGGCCATCCTGGCCACCGAAGATCACAGATTCCCGCATCACCACGGTGTGGACAAGCTGCGCACGCTCAAAGCCATGGTCATTACCCTGTTTGTGCCTGGAAAAATTCAAGGCGCCTCCACCATTACCCAGCAGCTGGCCAAAAACCTCTTTTTCAGCTTCAAGCGCTCTTATCTACGCAAACTTCAGGAACTGATGGTATCCCTGCAGATCGAATCCCGTTACAGCAAAGACGATATTCTGGAAGCCTATGTCAACCAGATCCCCTTTGGGGTGGGGGCATACGGCATCGAGAATGCCGCTCAGACCTTTTTCGGAAAACCGGCATCCGAACTCAACCTGGAAGAGTCCGCCCTTTTAGCCGGCCTTCCCAAATCACCCACCCGCTACAATCCCTATCTTCATTTGGAGCGGGCTAAAAAGCGGCAGCGGGTTGTACTGCTGAGGATGGCGACGGTCAGTTTTGTTTCCCAGCAGGAAGCAGACATTGCCTCGCAGGCCAAGCTGCAGCTCAAACCGCTACCGTCAAGGGCGCGCACCGGCAGCTATTACCTGGACACGGTGATCAAGCGCCTTGAAAAACGTTACGGAACTGAAGTTGTATTTCACGGCGGGCTCAAGGTTACCACTACCCTGGATCCCCAAATACAAGCCTGGGCAGCTCAGTCCGTACAGGCGGGATTGCAGAAACTCGATCGGAGTATGGGTCTTTCCGACGAATTCGAATCCTATGACCTGGATACTGCCCAGTTGCCGCAAGGGGCGCTGGTGGCCATCCAAGCCAACTCAGGTGCGGTAAAGGCATTGGTGGGCGGCAGGAATTATTCGGAATCGGAATACAACCGCGCCATTCAAAACAATCGTCTTCCTGGTTCAGGGTTCAAACCGTTTCTCTATTACACAGCCTTTGAAAAGCTCGATGCACATCCGGCCACTGTTTACATAGACGAGCCCATAACCATATCCCCGGCAGGCGCCCCCAAATGGTCACCCAAAAATTTTTCCCGTGACTTCAGCGGCCCCATGATCTTGAAACAGGCCTTCCAGGATTCGGTCAATACGATCGCGGCCCAATTGGTGGAGCAAACCGGCCCGGAGGATGTCATCGCCACGGCCAAGCGCTTCGGCATTAAAAGTCCCCTGTCGCCCGTATATTCTGTGGCCCTGGGCACATCGGGTGTCAGTCCCCTTGAAATGGCCTCGGCCTTTGCAACCTTTGCCACAGGCGGTATTCACCATGAACCGTTTTTCATCTGGAGAGTGGAGGATTCCTTTGGGAGGGTTCTGGAAGAAAAAATCGTCAGCGGCCAAAGATCACTGGACCCGGCCATGGTGTACCAGGTAGTGGACATGATGCGCGGCGTTGTGGATGAAGGCTCGGGGTCGTCCGTGCGGCGCCTGGGATTCAACCTGCCGGCGGCAGGCAAAACCGGTACTACGAATCGTTATAAAGATGCCTGGTTCACCGGCTTTACGCCTACCCTCTGCACCTCCGTGTGGGTGGGCTTTGACCGGGATACCGGGTTGCGGGACAGCCGCAATATCGGTATCACCGGCGGCAGGGGAGCGGTGCCCATCTGGACGGATTTCATGAAAAAAGCACTGGCCAATGAACCTGCCCGGGAATTCAGCATCCCGGCAGGTATACGCCTAATAAATGTCAATGCAACTACCGGCCGGCCAGCTGGCTATTTCACCGAAAAGCCCATGCAGGTGGCCCTCAGGAACGGGCAGACCCTGGCAGGGAATATCGATGATTTGAATCTTAAATAAATATAGAGGATAAATCTATTTATATGATCCACCTTCTGCGCCACTTTACCATCCGATTCTGGGTTAGCCTGCTGGCAGGCAGCCTGGTGGTATTGCTGGGGTTCCCTTTACTAGGGGAAGCACTGGGTTTAATGGTTGCTTTTTGGGCTGTCCTGGCATGCTTTGTGGTCTTCTTTTTTATAACCGGCTGGTTCGGCAACACCCTGGGCATGCGCTGGGTGGATCAACTCATGCGTGAAGCCGGCATCTGGGAACGCGCAGGCAATTTCAGGCAATCTGAAATCCGTTTTAAAAAGGCTGTGGCCATTTTTGACAGCTTTCTGATATCGCCCCTGGTCAGGCAGGAAAAATCCCAGCAGCTCTCAGCCCGTATGGTGCGCTTTTATCTTTCCCGTGAAGGCACGGGACCAACCGCCGATACGTTTATCATGGCCTATCTCCACCGGTATCCGGGAGATGAAGAGGTGAGCGACGCTTGGCTTCACAAAGCCGATCTCGAGGAACTGTGTTTGCACGAAAATGATGATCTGGCCTTTAAAATTGGCGAGGCCCAGCCTGAAAACCAAAGCCTGCAACGGTTGCTTGTGCGGGCCTGCCTTCTTGCGGAACGCATCGACTTTCCGGCGCTTAAAGCGTACCAACGGATTATCCAAGATCCCATACCCGGTGACCGCAACATCATCGATGCTATCGCGGTACGGTTTTTCAAGGACCGCAGGGCAGACCGCTGGGCCCTTAAAGCCTTTCTTTCGGCATTCAAGGCGGATCGAAAAAAAACCTGGTTGCTCAAAGGCATGGCCGCCTGTATGCAGCGGTCTTCCGCCAATGACCGGGCATCACGCCCTTACAAGGACGTCGGAAAACTTCTATCAGGAATCGATAAAGACACCCTTGCCAAATTGGAACAAGAGTTTGCCGCCCCGCATGCCCCAGAGGCAAAACCCGGGAAAGCCCCACAAAAAGAATATCTCAAAACAGTCTGGCAGTCCCTGGCATCTGTATCATCTGCATTGATAACAGGACTTTTTAATGCCATCAGTGCCGCAGGCAGGGACAGCATATCCCTTTTCATTCAGGTTAAAAAACATAAAAATACACGGACTGTATTGAAATGGACCGCTCTTGGAATGGCCGGCTGCGGGCTTGCGGTTCTGGTGATCAACACGGCTGTCCACCTGATCCCAGCCAAAGCCCCCCCCCCGTTCGAGCCGGCTCCTGAAGAACAACCAGCGGAAACTATCATCATTGATCCTTTCACGCTGCAAGTAGCAGCCTACCTCAAGGTCGAACACGCCGAAAAATACGTGGCGACCTTGAAAGACCTGGACCTGGACGCCTATTATACCCAAGCCAAAAGCGCAAAATCACACTGGTACCAGGTGCGCATATCCCATTTTCCCACAAAAGACGCCGCCCGCGTCTACGGCGAAGAGCTCAAAGCCAAGGGCATCATCGACGACTTTTATGTGGCCAACTACGAGCGGCCCTTGCTCACCAGATAGGTGCCGTGATTGTCACCCAAAACCTGCGAGACTTTAGAATGATACAAAAGACAATTGACTTTGGAATGTATAAGTTCCTTTAGTGGCACTATTTTGCTATTATAGCAAATAATAGATTTGAGCGTTTTGTTTAAAGATATCGTACCGCTTTTCTTCCGGTTGCTGCGTTTTAAATCCCGGAAAAATCGTTCCAGAATGTTATTTGTGCGTTGGGGCTGGATCGTAATTTGGCCGTTTGGGGTATCTACAGTTTTTGGATCGGCAAAAAGTTTATCCCAGTATTTACCAAACCATGCAAAACCTTTAGCCTCTGATGTCGAGTAGACCGGTTTCTTCAAGTAGACAGATTGTGAAGTGCCTTAGACTACGCCTTGCCGCACGCGGCTACTACATATCTTAAGGTCACATCACCTTGACCGCTTGTTGGCCCCGACCCCTCCCAGAAGGAACAGGCCCTTTTGGACAAACTGCTCGGCGAACTCAAATTGGACTCCTCCGAACTTGCCGACCGCCGCACCGCCCTGGCTGTCGGCAAACTCATGGCCGCCCGCCTGATCGCATCCGGAACCATTGTCTATTCCGGCCCCCACACCCAGGTGTCTTTACGCCTGTTTGAAACCGAAACCGGCAGCATCATGGCTGCCGTCAATGAAACCGTTGGCAGCGCCGTGCCGGAGTCAAGGAAAAGCAGGTGTTCAAGGTCGTCGGCTCCAAAGTAGATGTCCGGGTCCAGAGGGCCCGGCACTGGTTTCTCCCTGGAAGGGAGTGGTTATTTGAGCCATCGGGGTGTTTTTTAACGTCATCCCCGCGCTGGCGGGGATCCAGAGCATTCTGCTATCCGCTTTCTGGATAGCGCTGCCGCTTCACTACGTGTCCCGCCTGCGCAGGAAGAAACGACACACGTGGCAGGTTCATCCAGTGGCGGCGGGGGTGGGGGGTGTTTTATCGACGCACTTAAACAGCAGTAGGAGAATGAAACCTCAGAGGATGCGGTTCTTGCCCTGTCCCTTGGCCTTATAAACCGCATTGTCGGCCTTCCGAACCAGGGTGAGGACGTCGGCAGTTTCTTCGCCGAAAGAGGCAATACCGCCGCTCAGGGTCAGCTTGACCTCTTTGCCTTCCCAGGTGAAGGCCATGTTTTCAACGCTCGCGCGAATGCGCTCGCCAATGATATTGGAATTTTGTTTGCTGGTTTCCGGCAAAACCAGCAGCAGCTCTTCCCCGCCGTAGCGTCCGGCGATGTCCTCCTGGCGCTTTTCATGTAGAATGATCCCGGCTATACGCCGCAAGGCTTCATCGCCCGCCTGGTGGCCGTGTATATCGTTGACGCTCTTGAAATTGTCGATATCAAAAAAAATAATGGAAAGGTCCAGCTTATGCCGCCTGGCACGGTTCAGCTCATTGTTCAACAGCTCATCCAGGGCCTGGCGGTTAAGCATATTGGTCAGGCTGTCGTACTTGCTGTTTTTCAGCGTCCTTTCAAAGACATGGATCTCGACGACTTTCGGGTTCTTCAATGATTTATGAACCGAACAGAAATAATCACAGATGGCCGTCCTCAAGCTGATCGGCCGGCCCAGCGCTTCGGTCATATCAGCCTGCAGGGTGATAATTTCTTTCCAGGAAGTTTCTGCTTTCTGATGATCCAGATCCAGATGGGTCAGTACATGCAGAATGATCTGATAGGCTTCAACACCGGCTTGCCCTGCGATGCTGTTTAACGCAATAATCAGTTTCTCGTCATTTTCAGCCTGATTCAGGCAGGTCAGCACGGCTTCTCTTATCTGGAGCATGGGTCTTCCTCCTGAAACATTAGAAACAAATAACCATTCAAACCTCTATATGTTTCGGCAATCATCTAATCCTGAATTAGAATCAATACAGCAAGTATTTCTAATGTGGAAAAAAGTTTAAGGAAGTTTGAAAATTGAGGCAACGCATGATGAAATAGTTTCGCATGTATTGGTGTGCAGGGTCAAGTGTGAAGTTCATACCTGAATCATGCAAGATTCACCAGGGCATGGCAACCGGTTATCGTGCAACCGTTGTATCACATGCCGTCAGTATGCTTGTGTTTCTCAGGGGCTACCTGTTGATGAACGTTTGTCGATTTCAGTTTGACAACCGAAAATACCAGGAACACGACCAGCCCTCCCAAGAATGCCCACAAAAACCATTTAAAAGACCCCATGAACACCATATTTTCCAGAATGAGCGGTTGGACATCTGAATGATTGGCCGCAATTTCAGGGCGCATGCCTGCCAGGAGGACGGAGTACAGGATGCCGAGCAGGCCGTATGACAGGTTGAAAGAGAGACCCTTAAAGCTCAAGACGGTGGCCCTGCGGCTCGATGCGGTAATCCGGTTCAGGTAATTGCTCACGAAAAAGCCGGTCATGTACATGGCGCTGAAGAGAACAACCGCCGGCACCAGACCGGCAATGGGAATAAAAAGAGACATACCGTAGAGGCCGGTGATGGTCATGACCGCCAACATTGATAAGTTAAAACGGGGTGTGTATTGTTCAGACATCTTCAAGGCCATGTGCGGCAGAAAGAGCCCCAGTCCGGCAATCCCTGCCCCGATCAGGCCGAAAACTGCTTCCGGAATTTCGATGACGCGATAATACTGGCTGCTCAGGGTAATCACCATGCGGATAATGCCGTCAAAAAGAAGCCCGGCACAGATAATCACCAGGGCAAAGGGGGTCCGAACGATCCATTTTCCGGCATCAATGGTCTGGATCCATATATTCTTGGCAGAAGCACTGCATTGCTCAACGACACCGCACTCCTCATCGGAAATACGGTCGTCCTGCATCCGCAGGGTCGTCATAAACGTCAGCAGGGACATCATAAATGTCAGTACCAGCGGAATCCGGATGGTGATGTCGCGGGAAAAGGTAATGCCGATCCCCAAAGCATCGAAAACACGCTGCATGAACACGGGGTCGTAAACAGCCGCCCCCAGGCTCATGGCTACGATGTAGGCCAGGGATTGGAGGCGCATCTGGGTGGACAATACCCTGCCCCACTCTTCCTCTTGACCTGCCTGTTTCAGCGCATCGAAAGCCATGGCTTCGTCGGCTCCGCTGGCCGCAGCCTCGGCTATCCCGCTCAACACGCGGTTGAGGATAAACAAACCAAACAACAGATCCAGGCGGTTGCGGGGTGCCAGACAAAGGATCAGTATTTCGAACACCATCAGCCCACCGGCCAGGATGAGCAGATTGCGCCGCCCCCAGATATCCGCCAGGGCGCCCGAAGGGACTTCCATGATCACGATGGTTGCCGCCCACACCGCGTTGAGGAGCGCAAACTGGGAAACCGTCAATCCAAAATCAAGAAAAAGAATGGTGAAGATCGGATAGTAGAACCTGGCATTGAAGAAACATTTGAAGGCGATGAACGTCCGTACGTTGGGGATGGCATAAGGGGAGGATGGGGTTGGCACGATGCTGTATATCCTTTATAAACCTAAGTGCATTTGTTGATAATTACTACTATGGAATAAAAATGTAAGATCTTACACCACCCGCTACGCTCGCGTGAACGAAGTGAACGGGTGGTGAAATATATTCACTCACCCATTCGCATAGCAAGGCTTGGATCTCCAGCTTAGCTGAAGGTTGGATAAGTCAATTGAGGTGCTTCGCCAGGCGATCTCGTAAAAACTCGGGAATGCTTTTCTTTTCAAAGGTATTCATGTCCACGCAGACGGTAACGTTGTGCCCAGTAACGCGGGGAGAGTCTTCACCTTTTCTGAACACCTGGTAGCCGAACTTGATGGAGGTGCTCCCCAGGGTAAGTACCGTGACCTCCACCTCTATATTGTCGCCGTACTTCAACGGCCCTTGAAAATCGGTCTCAAGATGGACCGTGGGCAACCCAACGCGGTGGTGATTGATCACGGTCGGATATTCAATGCCGAGCGATTCATCAAAAAATTCTTCCAGGGCCACGTGAAAATAGTGCAAAAACCTGGGATAATAAACAATACCAGCGCGGTCAATGTCACCAAACCGGATTTTTTGTTTTGATCTGAAAGTCATGGTTATACCGGTTGTTATAATTCTGTTTCGATAAAAGCCTATTGGCGGTTATCCTAAGGCTAATATAATAGCGTTTGGAGCGAACTGTTTTAGATATTTCAAGTTGCAACCAGTAACGTATATCAGTTTAATTTTCGGATCGTTATTCTGCCAAACGCTATAAACATAAACATGCCCCATCCAGGAATCAACCAAAAGAAAATTGAGAAGCGATTTTCTTTTGTATATTTTTACTCAAGGCCATGTAGATACACGCCACTTCAACTTTGAATGCGAAAACCCGGATCCGTCCCTTGGCTGTGACCTCGGCGTTGACGTACAGGGATAAGTTTCAATCCCAATAACCCAACAAAGGCAGAATCTCTTCTCAAAGGATTTCCTGTTCGGGGGAACGACCCAGAAGGTAATAAACCATGTTGACAACGTATCCGTGTTTATCGTTAATTAAAAAGCCAAATATAGCTCGGCTCTTTAATACGCCCTTACCCGATTTTGCTAAAAGTGTTATTTTCGTGAAGGTGGGACATAAATTGAAGCCTTTGCGCTATCCGGAAAAATACAGAATCTGATTATGAAAAATAGCTCATCAATAACCTGGTTTCTGGTTCTTGCACATATCTTCCTCTCCTTTTATTCCTGCACGCGCGGGGTCCAGGAGACACGGCTGCCAAACGAAGACCGCCTGTTCAGCATGATTATCGCCAGTGATTCATCGGAATTCAA
The DNA here is from genome assembly GCA_029940035.1 of Desulfobacterales bacterium. Classification (GTDB taxonomy): domain Bacteria; phylum Desulfobacterota; class Desulfobacteria; order Desulfobacterales; family B30-G6; genus JAJDNW01. Next base: position 9,174 of record JAOZRT010000001.1, on the reverse strand, counting down.
AGACAGTATTCGCGAACGGGTAATCGATAAATATCGACACGCGGCAAGCATCGAGATCGTCAATATCAAGAAACTGAATGAAATAGATCCAATGGAATATGACGTGGTTCTGATCATAGATACATGCCTGGCCTGGTCGGGGTTCAACCCGGCATTAAATACGTTTCTCGAAAATAATGAACAAAAAGAGAATGTTGTTGTGTTCATGACAGCCGGAGACCCGGACTGGGCCTACAGTTATCAAGGCGTTGATGCGATCACCTCCGCCTCGGTTGTGGAAAATGAAGATGTGACATTTAAGGAGATCAGCGAACAGATCGATCAAATTTTGATAGATAAACATAAAAATGCTTGACAAATTACCACATTGTGATATCATGGTACCCGATAATTGGGCAGAGGTTCCAAATAACACCTCCGCTCTAATTCTCCTTTCACCTTACCAAAGGCCCCTGATCTGCCGTCAGGGGCCACTTCTTTTTGGCAAAACACACCAAGCATTAATACAGTTTCCGCAGGCCATGCCTAAAGTGAGCCGTCCAATTCCTCGGCCACGTCTTTTTTGCATGCCCGGCAGCGCTGCGCTCCCCTGAAAAGCGGGCTGCCGCATTCCGGGCAGTGATAGCGTTCACACTCTGCTCTTGCCCAGGCAACGCTGCCCTCCTCGTCCCCGAGTTCGGCAACCTTCTCACGCCATATTGGTATTGCCCGTTCCATAACGCGCCTGCCAGTGGCCAGCCCGAATTTTTTAACCTTGTCACATGGCCACTCGTCGCATTGATGGCAGGAATAATAGCCCTTTGATTTTACGCAATCCCTGAGCTTGCAGTGTTGACAAAACCCGTACAGGTTACGGGGCGGATCCGCCTGCATGCAACCAAGACACTCCGTCTCCTCCGGCTCTGTGCCATACAGCCCGCCCATGATCTTCTTGAACTTTGCGTTATTGTCCCGCGTTGCCAGGTACACACCGCACGCGCCGCAATACAGGCCGCAGGGAGCCATCAGATCTTTGTTTCTGATTTCCTCTTCTGTCCATCCCTTCATAATTTCCCCCATAGTTGCATAAACAACATGGCAAAGTATAGATAATGAGTTGTCATTATGTACAATATCGTACCGATAGCACTATTTTTTGTTCTAATATCCTAATTATTTTTTTCATTTTTTCGTGATTTTCAACTTTCGTGATTTCGTGATAGAGGTCTTTTCTGCTTTTTCCGGGTTGCATTGTTGTCAGGCCTTGACAAACTACCACAATGTAGTAATATTACAGACTGAGGATATATGCCGAATAATTCCATTACCGTCCTCAAACCTCCTTCAAGGCTTCCGCTCGGCATAGCGGGAGCCGATCTTTTTCATTAGAAACAGCCAGTCGTAACTGAGAATATTTTTCCTATCCCAATAGCTTGGCCACTAAACGCTATTTGTGCTGAACCATGTTTCTAATGTGAGTGTAAAATCGATCTTTTTAATTCCAATTACAGCAATTGACAATACAGCATATCTGTATTACAATCGTTACAAATTGTAATACAGATATGGAGGCATAACATGCAAGTCAGTTTAAGAGTTCCCCCTAAAACCGGGGACCGCCTTAATTCGTTGGCCCAGAAAACCGGAAAAACCAAATCAGCGCTGATCATGGAAGCCTTTAATGAAAAATACCGTCCTGAAAAAGATCGCTCCCAGCTCATCCGTGAATTGTCCGGATGGATGCCGAAAACGGAATGCAATGAGCTTCGTGAAGCAGTGACCGAATTCAACACGGTCGATGACGAGGATTGGAAGTGAACCCGGTTATCGACACCAACATCTATTGTGACTTTGCCGAAGGCGTTCCCAAAACAGTAGGCATCCTGGCAGACATGGGACAACATCTGTATATACCTTCCGTTGTTATCGGCGAACTTTCATATGGTTTTCGTAAAGGCAGCCAAAGGATCGCCAACGAGCAAAAACTTGACGAAATCATCCAATTGCTGGAAATGCAGACTATTGACATTACCCGATCCGTGGCCTCCAAATATGGTCTGATTTATCTGTCACTGGTCCGCAACGGAAGAAAAATTCCGCTTAATGATGTCTGGATTGCCGCCTGCTGCATGGAAGTCGGTGGCACGTTACTGACCCGTGATCATCATTTTGAAAGCGTCGATCAGATCGACAAGTTGATCCTGTCATAGAGAATGCCTTCATCCAGTAGCCCTGGCTGTCAAAAGCTGACAGAAAAAGAGATCTCCGGATAAACATCGTCACACGATGAGTATACATCTTTATCGCAATTCAGATAGGATTCATAGACCGCACCAATACCCATGAACCATTTTTGATCTGAAGTGAAATAAACACCTCCCCGCGCACCAGCCGTGTCCTGATCGTCGAACCCATCAATAAATATACGGCTGTAGAAAGCACCGGCATAGGGACGTATTCGAGATTGTATGGGCAGTATATAGGTGGCCTTCGGGATCAGTTTATAAATATCCGGATCCCCGCCCACCCAGGCCTGGCCGTCCAGGCCGAGTTCCAGGCCCTTGAGCACAAAATACCCGGCGCCGAGCCCGAGAATGACATAGTTTTCATTCAACGTATATCCCGAACCAACCACAACAGATACCCGGCTGCTGCCTTTTTCAAAAGGACCGGCATATGTATCTGATATTGCAATGCTAAAAAGAATAATGATTACAATGGGAAACCACATGCTTTTACGGATGATCATCATTAGACCCACCTTATGCGTTGTTTTACAGGCTGCTTGATAATATCTCTATTAGCGGCCCGCATTCGATTTTTCAGGGCTGAAGCCCTGAACTACATTGCCAACAGTCTGATTATTCAAATATTATTATATAATCGGTAACATCATGCTATTGTAGCGCGGGAATTTATCCCTGCTGAAGCGAGTTGCGGAAGAACTCGTTCATCCTCACATAAAAAGGTGTAAATTGAAAGCAGGAGATGCAAATTACGCTATTTTCAGGGTGGTATTGGTTAGAAGTGGTTTAAAAAATTATCGTCACTCACGCAAAAGCAGGAGTCAAGTAGGAAGCCCTGGATTCCCGCTTTCGCGGGAATGACAGGTGATTAACTTTTCGATATTATAAAATATTTCTCGGGTATAGCACTTCGGTAGATAATCGACATATGCCGGATTGGACCAACAATCGTCAACGTATTTTATCATTCTTGTCACGGCTGAAAAAGATCGCTTTCAGCCAGAAAGCAACTCCCAGGCAGAAAAACAGGAAGGCCACGACCCCGACGATAACAGCCGCCTTTTTCCCGAGTACAGGGAACAGGAGAAAGGCCACAAAGATCAGAAAAACCGCTATTTTGATGTATTCGTTCTTAGAGCCAATCTGGGAGAATAGCTGTTTATATTCATACATGATCGCTGTCTGCCTAGACAAAATATATTTCTCGCTGAGCTCGTTGAGTTCACAGAGCTTTTTCCGTTTCTTTATAGAATACAATTAATTCTCTGTGTTCTCTGTGCACTCGAGCATTAGCGGGCGAGACAAATTAACCACCGAGATAGGCCTTCTTAACATCCTCGTTGTCCAGGAGATCAGCAGAATCCCCATACAGCACCATATTGCCGTTTTCCAGCACATAGCCCCGCCGGGCGAATTTCAAGGCCAGGCGCGCATTCTGTTCCACCAGCAGGATGGCGGTCCCCTCGGACTGGTTGATCTCTTTCAAGGACAAGAAGACGCGTTTCATCAAAAGCGGCGACAGCCCCATGGAGGGCTCATCCAGGAGCATGAGACGGCGTGCTGATATAAAGGCGCGCCCCACGGCCAGCATCTGCTGCTCACCGCCCGACATGGTGCCGGCTTTCTGGGTCTTACGTTCATCCAGACGGGTAAAGATGGCAAAGACCCGCTCGATATCCTTTTCCACATTGTCCTTGTCCTTACGGGCAAAGGCGGCCAGTTTCAGGTTCTCCAATACCGTCAGGTTGCCGAACAACCGCCGGCCCTCGGGAACATGGGAAATGCCCAGTTCACTGACCACTTTCTCCGGGGGGTACTTCAGCAGATCGTTTCCCGCAAAGGTCATCTGCGTATCCGCCCCGGAGGGCACCAATCGTGAGATAGCCCGCAGGGTGGAGCTTTTCCCGGCACCGTTGGCCCCGATAATGGTAACGATCTCGCCTTCCTCTATAGTAAAGTCGATGCCGTGCAGCGCCTTGATCCTGCCATAGGCAACCCGGAGGTTTTTTACATCTAGCAGCATTAGAAGTCTATCTCCTGTTCACCGATATACGCTTCAATGACTTTGGGATGATTTTGAACTTCATCGGGTGTGCCTTCCACCAGCACCTCCCCGAACACCAGTGCCTGGACATGCTGGCACAACTCCCGCACCACGCGCAGGCGGTGCTCGATCAAAAAAATGGCCAAATTGAATCGCTCATAGGCCTTGCGTACCACCATGATCATGTCCTCCATTTCCTCGGGGGTCATGCCCACGGTGGGCTCATCGAGCAGCAGCACCTTGGGCTCCATGGCCAGGGCCCGGGCCATTTCCACGCGGCGCTGAGCGCCGTAGGGCAGGTTGACCACCAGCTGGTCGGCAAACTGATCCACACCGAACAACTGCATGTACTCCATGGCCAGCTCCGTTAACGCTTCCTCTTCCATCCGCCGTTTGGGGCTGTCCAAAAAGGCTCCGAACAGGCCGTAGGACAGCTTGGAATAGCGGGCCATTTTGACATGCTCCAGTACGGTCATGTGCCGCCAGAGACGCATCTCCTGGAAAGTCCGCCCGATGCCCAAAGCGGCAATCTGGTTGGAGCGCCGGCCCACGACGTCGGTGCCCTGCAAGCGCACCTCGCCTTCGTCTGGTTTATAAATACCTGTAATCAGATTAAAAATGGTAGTTTTGCCGGCGCCGTTGGGGCCAATCAACCCCGTGATCTGGCCGGGCTCCAGACTCAGGTTATATTTGGACACGGCCTGGAGGCCGCCGAAAGAATGACTCATTTCAATGACTTCGAGCAACGGCATCTTAGTCCACCTCCTTGGGTCCGAATGCCTTGCGCACATTGAACTCCTTGAATGCGACCAGGCCCGTGGGCCGGTAAATCATCACCAGAATGAGCAACAAGGGGATGAAAATCCATTTCAGGATCTCGAGCGGCCGCAGTACCTCACCCAAGAGACTGATGGAGACGGCCCCCACGATGGAGCCGTAAACCGAATTTAGACCACCGAAATAAACCATGGCCAGGACTTCCGCCAGTTTTTGAATGCCGAACATGGCCGGGTTGATGAACCGCAGCACGTGCGCGAGCAACCCCCCTGCCAATCCCGCCCAGAAAGCGCCGAAAAGAAAGGCCACCATCTTGGTTTTGCGGGTGTCAACCGTCATGGCATCGGCCGCCATTTCATCGTCCCGGACAGCGTTCAGTGCCTTGCCGAGCGTCGAGTTCACAAAATTATTGATGGCCCACACGCCGATGACCACAACCATGAAAATAACCGGCAGGGTTGCCCAGTCGGGTTGCCCCATGATGCCCCGGGAACCGCCCAGGGACTGCATATTTTCGAAGAAGCTCTTAATGATAAACAAAAATGCCAGGCTGATAATGGCCAGATAATCACCCCGGGTTCTGAAGGACGGTATGGCAACGATCAGAGCACTTGCGGATGCACACAACCCGCCGAAAACCAATGCCAGCGGAAAGCTCAGAAATGCCAAAGGGATTCCCAGCAATGCATCCCCCAACACCTTGTCGTTCACAAACAGGCCCACCGTAAAGAAAGATGACATATACGCCCCCACCGCCATGAAACCCGGATGGGAACAGGAAAATTCACCCATGTAGCCATTGATGATGTTCAGGCTGAGGGTGAGCAGCACCGCGATGAGGGTCAGCTTCAATGAAATCAGCCGGTAGTCGCTCAACTCCGCCCAGAAGTGAAAGATGGCGTACATGAACCCCAGATGCACCAGGGCTGTCACGATCAACGGCAGCTGCTGCAGAAAACGGGCGATGGCATTGGCCGGTTTAGCCGACAAACGGATCACCACGGCCAAAGGGACGGCATAAATGATGCTGAAATAGATTAATGCCATGGGCACATGGATCAGGGTGGACCATTCAAAGGGGGTGCCCTTGATGGCCAGATTGATCAATCCGGCAAACACTTTGGACATGGTTACCAGGCCGAAAAGGATGGGCATTTTGGGCAACAGCAACAAGGACGCCAAGGCCTTGCCGATGATCATTTCCCAAAGGGTGCAGACCAGGAACCCCATAAGGATTCCCAAGAGTGGAGCATTGCCGTAAAACCGGTAATAAAGGCCCTTGATGCCATTTGGTTGCTTCGTTTCAGTTGTCACAGCCATATATGTTTCCCCTAGCTTTCTAAACCGCTTCAACGCTTTTAACTTACTGCCAATTGCTGAACGCCTAATCATCATTTAAATTCACCCCGCTCCGAAGGTGCGGGGTGAATTTAAATGTTAGAGGCGCAATTTAGAGCTGTAGGCCTCACCGAACAACCCGTGCGGTCTGAAGATGAGGATCAGCAACACAATGGAATAGGCAATCAGGTCGCGCAGATTCGAGCCGATGTTTAACTCGAACAACCGGTTCACAATCTGGATGGCCGGCACGGTCATAATTTCGATGAACCCCAGCATGAATCCTGCAATACAGGCTCCCATGATGGATCCGCGTCCCCCGAGAATCGCCGCTACAAAAGCTTTCCAGCCGAAACTGACACCCATGTAGGGATCCAGAACCGGGTATGCCAGGCCGAACAGGATGCCCGCTGCCGCCGCCAGGGCAGACCCGATGGCAAAGGTCATGGCAGCCACACGATTTATGGACACCCCCATCAAGGGGATGACCAGGTAATCATAGGCCATGGCGCGCATGGCCATGCCATATTTGGTGCGCGTTACAAACTGGTGCAGGGCCAGCATCAATCCCAGGGAAACCAGCACGATCATGATTTTCTTGT
>JAOZRT010000001.1:0-2088 GCA_029940035.1 Desulfobacterales bacterium | reverse complement strand
TGGTGCAGGGCCAGCATCAATCCCAGGGAAACCAGCACGATCATGATTTTCTTGTTGGTCACAAAAACGCCGCCGATATTGTACGTGACGGACTCGATGAGTGTGGGAAATTTAAGCCGTGATCCGCCCAGGAAAAGGATGTTGGAGGTCTCCAGGATTATACCGATCATGAGGCCGGTGATGGCGGCCGAGGCCCGCGGTGCATCCCGCAGCGGCCGGTACCCTACCCGCTCAACAATGATGCCCACAAACGCGGTCAGGAACATGGATATCAGAATCGTCAGCACCAGAATCAGCCACCCCGGTAGCAGGGCAGCGCCGCTGGTGCCAACCAGGGCAAGCAGAGCGGTGGAAACCCCCAGGCCGATATACGCCCCTACCATGAAGATGTCGCCATGGGCAAAGTTAAACAGCATGAGAATGCTGTAGACCATGGAATATCCCAGAGCGATCAGGGCGTAAAAACTCCCCCACTGAAGGGCGTTGATGAGGTTCTGCATGAGAAAGTTAAAGGTCATGCGCTATCTCTCCAAAAAAATAAATTTTCATGCCCACCAGAATTGTTTTTTATACTAAAAACAACTATCACAGTCGCAAATTTGGCAGTTTTCCCAAAAAAACACATGGAAATTTATTTTTATTTAATTTTTTTCTCTGTATATGTTGAATATAAGCGCCCACCGTGCAGGTGCACGATGGGCGAATGGATTATTAATTATACAAATAAATTCCCGTGAATTTATTTGGGGCAGACTGACTTGTGGAAAGCAAACTGCCCTGCATCGTTGATCTGAACGATAACGGCGCACTTCTTGGGGTCCCCGTCCGGCGTAAAGGTCATGCCGCCGGTGATACCGGGGAAGTCCTTGACACCCGCCAGGGCATCCTTGACCTTGGTGCGGTCCGCCTTGATCTTACCGGACAGTCCGCCTGTGTCTTTGATGGCCTGCACCATCAAGCCGATAGTGTCCCAGGTCAGCGCGGCCACATCATCGGGAGTCTTGCCGTACTTGGCGGTATAGGCATCGATGAAAGCCTTGGTGGCGCCTTTGGCGCCGGCTGCGGCATAGTGCGTGGAGAAATAATACCCCTTGCAGTCATCCCCGCAAAGGCCCATCAGGTCACCGCCGCCCCAGGCGTCAGCACCCAGGATGTCCCGGGTCCAGCCCATTTCCTTGGCCGAACGAATGATCAGGGGCACCTCTGAATAGTACTGGGGAATGAAAAGTACATCCGCCTTGGACATAACGATGTTGGTCATCTGAGCGGAAAAGTCCTTGTCACCGGTGGTAAAAGATTCAAATCCCACCACCGATCCGGCGCCGTGTAGTTTCTCGAAGGCTTCTTTGAAATTTTCCGCCAGGCCTTTGGGGTAGTCGGCAGCGATATCGTAGATAACCGCGGCTTTCTTGGCGCCGAGTTCATCTGTTGCAAAGTTGGCAGCTACCGGCCCCTGGAAAGGATCCAGGAAACACCCGCGGAATACATAAGGGCGGTCCAGGGTGGTGTTCGGGTTGGTAGACCAGGGGCTGATCATGGGGGTGGCGTTGTTGTTGGCCACCTCGCCGGCCGGCACGGCCTGGCTGGACGACTGCGGCCCGATGATACCCAGCACCTCTTCTTCGGTGATGAGCTTGGTGTTGATTTTGACAGCGGATTCGGGCTTGTATTCGTTGTCCTCATAAACGAATTTCAGCTTGTAGGTTTTTCCGCCAACAGTAACCGTCGGGTTATCTTTGAGATACATTTCCGCAGCATTTCTAGAGGATCCGCCCACGTCCGGGTTGTCGCCGGTAAGCGGAATATTGAAACCGAGTCTAATCTCTTTCGCAGCCCATGCTGACGGTGATAGCAATAATGCGACCATGACCAGTGATACGACAAAAAATATTCCTCTTTTCATGTCATTCTCCTTTTGCTGACGTTAATGGTTCAGGCTCCTGTTTTTTCCATCAATTTTCTTCTGAATTTAGACATAGGAGTATGTGTGAAAAGGGCCAGGATGTCAATAGGTAAGGGCGTGGGGTTTTAAATAGGGGACATCCTATAACCCCCAAGTCAAGTAAAATCTGAAATATTTTTAAATCG
>JAOZRT010000207.1 GCA_029940035.1 Desulfobacterales bacterium | reverse complement strand
CATCGGCGGTTTCGGCATCACCGAGCCGGATGCCGGCTCCGACGTCATGGCCATGAGCTCCACGGCCGAAGACAAGGGGGATCACTGGCTGCTGAACGGATCCAAAACCTGGATCTCCAACGCCCAGTTAGCGGATGCCATCATCTACTATGCCTATACGGACCAGTCCAAGGGCTCGAAAGGTTTGTCGGCCTTTGTTGTGGAGATGAAAAATTTCAACGGCATTAAAACCTCCTCGCTGGACAAGCTGGGTTCACACTCGTCACCCACAGGTGAGGTTTTCCTGGACAATACAAAGGTCCCCAAGGAGAACATTCTGGGGGAACCCGGGGATGGGGCCAAGATTGTTTTCAGCTCCTTGAACCAGACGCGGCTTTCGGCGGCAGCCGGGGCGGTGGGTGTGTCCCAGGCATTTCTGGACGTGGTTACCCGCTACTGTAGCGACCGCAAGCAGTTCGGCAAGCCCATCGGACAGTTCCAGATGAACCAGGACATGGTGGCCCAAATGACAGCCGAGATCGATGCCGCCCGGCTCCTGGTTTACCGGGCCGCCTGGGCAAAGGATCAGGGCAAGCTCAACAACGGGCTCGACGTGGCCAAGGCCAAGTATTTTGCCGGCGAGGTGGTCACCAAGTGCGCCAACTTTGCCATGCGCATTATGGGCGCCTACGGTTACTCCACGGAGTACCCGGTGGCCCGGTTTTACCGTGATGCCCCCACGTATTACATTGTCGAGGGTTCGGCCAACATCTGCAAGTGGATCATTGCCCTGGACCAGCTGGGTATTCGCAAAGCGAACCGATAACAAAAGATTCAGCCGCGATTTTATCGCGGCTGAATCTTTTGTGTAACGCGGCTTCGCCGCTATAAATGAAAAAACGGAAGCCATGTAGCGCAGGGTTTCAACCCTGCCAGAATGGTATACCGATCAGTCTGTAGTTTAAAGGGAGAAGTGGTTTGGATAAGGAAACAATAGAAAAAACCAAGCAGACCGCCGAGCTGTACTTCAAGGGTGTCGAAGGTGAAAAACCCTTTGAACTGTGGCGGGCGTTTGACAAGGACCTGGCCAAAGACCTGTCCCTTTTTATCACCGGCAGGATGTATGCCCGGGAAAAAATCCCGCACCAAACCCGTCAGTTGGTCACGGTGGCGGCCCTGACCGTGCTGTCCCGTCCGGAGGAACTGAAGCTGCACATCGAGGCGGCCCTGAACGTGGGCTGTGCACCCGGCGAAATAGCGGAAACCATCTTCCAGACCATGATTTACGGCGGTGTGCCCGCCGCCAACGGCGCCCTGAAAGTGCTGCGAATGGTGTTGGAAGAGAGGGGTGACTGGCCGCTTGATACCTGAACCACAGAGGCCTGAACTCAGAGGACGGAGGACAGATCCACAGAAGACGGAGAACGGAGGACAGGGCACTTGGAAATTGGTTATTTGTTATTGGATCAAGTATTAAAAACTTTGCAATACAACATGTAAAGTGACAACTTTAAACAGGGCTTGACCACCAGAAAAGAGTTAAGGGCGAGATGAATGCGTAAAGACAAGAGCTTTTCTCTTAACTTTTTCCTGTTTTTTTAAAGCTGGATACCGGTAAGCAAATTCCGCATTCCGAAATCCACAGTCATCATTTTAAGGACATGTAGCCAAAGAACACACTATAACTCAGAAAAATACATTGTCATAACAAGACTAGGAGTTAAAAATGCGACCTTACTTTGAAAAAATGCCGGAATTTGGCCGTGAACTAAACAAGGGACAGATTGCCAGCAGCGAGGAAAATGTCAAACAGATCAAGGCTGTTGAAGCCGAGGTCGAGGCGGAAGTGGAAAAAGCCAAGCTCCTGGGATTTCCCGAAGAGAAGATCAACGCCCGCGGCCAGATGACGGTGTGGCAGCGGCTGCGCTACCTGGTGGATCCGGGAACGTGGTGTCCCCTGCACACTCTTTACAATCCTGAGGACAACCAGGAGGGCAGCACCAATGTGTTCGACGGCCTGGGCAAGATCGGCGGCAAGTGGGCGGTGATTATCGGCTTTGACAACAAGGTGATGGCCGGCGCCTGGCTGCCGGGCCAGTATGAAAATATTCTGCGGGTGACCAATCTGTCCAAGCGCCTGAACATTCCCCTGGTGTGGCTGGTAAACTGCAGCGGCGTCAAACTCACCGAACAGGAAAAGTTCTATGCCGACCGGCGCGGGGGCGGGACGACGTTCTTCCGGCACGCCGAGCTGGAACAGATGGGCATTCCCATCCTGGCCGCTATTTACGGAACCAACCCGGCCGGTGGCGGCTATCAGGGTATCAGCCCCACCATTCTGTTTGCCCACAAGAACTGCAACATCGCCGTGGGTGGCGGCGGGATTCTGAGCGGCATGTCCCCCAAAGGTTATTTCGACCTGGAAGGGGCCGAGGCTTTGATCGATTCTGCCAAACAGTTCAAGGCCAAGCCTCCGGGATCCGTAGCCATTCATTATGACGAGACCGGTTTTTTCCGGTATGTCTATGAAAAAGAAACCGAGGTTCTGGACGGCGTCAAGGATTACATGCAGGACATGCCGGCCTACAATCCCAAGTTTTTCCGGGTGGCCGAGCCCAAAGAACCGCGTTTTCCAGCCGAGGATCTCTATCGGTTGATCCCTTTCAACCAGAAGCAGATGTATAATTTTGACGAGGTCCTGTCCCGCCTGGTGGACAACAGCGAGCATATGGAGTACCGTCCCGGGTACGGACCGGAGATTTATACCGGGCTGGTCAAAATAGACGGATATCTCATGGCCTGTATCGGCAACCGGCAGGGCTTTCTCGGAGAAGACTATCCCGAATATGCCGACTATCCGGGCATCGGCGGCAAACTGTACCGCCAGGGCCTGATCAAGATGAACGAATTCGTAACCCTCTGCGGCAGGGACCGGGTGCCCATCATCTGGTTTCAGGATACATCCGGCATCGATGTGGGCGACATTGCTGAAAAGGCGGAGCTCCTGGGGTTGGGGCAGAGCCTGATTTACTCCATCCAGCAGACCGACGTGCCCCAGATCCTGGTGCTTCTAAGGAAAGGCACCGCGGCTGCCCACTACGTCATGGGCGGTCCAGTGGCCAACCGACACAATGCTTTCACCCTGGGCATCCCCACTACGGAAATCTATGTGATGCACGGAGAAACAGCAGCGGCGGCCAGTTTTTCCCGGCGCCTGGTAAAAGAAAAGGCTGCCGGCAAGGATCTGGAACCGGTCATCGAAAAAATGAATAAAATGGCCCAGGAGTATCATGATTACTCGCGGCCCCTCTACTGTGCGCAGCAGGGCTTTGTGGACGAGGTGGCCCGTATGCCGGATGTGCGCAAGTATCTGGCCGCCTTTGCCGGCTGCGTCTACCAGAACCCCAAATCCATCTGTCCCCAGCACCAGATGATTCTGCCGAGGTCCATCAAGGGGTAGGGCCGAATTCCACATTACTTTGTCCGGATCAATTGTACGGCTGCAAGGGAGACCACACTCATAACCGCGCCGGCAATGAAGGGGATGCGGTAGTCCACCATCCAGAGCAGGCCGCCCAGGGTGGGCAGCACCACGGCTGCGATGTGGTTGATGGTAAAGCCCACGGCCATGCTCGGGGCGATGTCCCGGGGGTCGGCCACCTTCTGAAAATAGGTCTGAATGGCCATGGCAAATCCAAATAAAATGTGGTCGAAAATGTAAAGAACAGCCACTATCCACCGGCTGTCCACAAAGGCGTACGCTAGAAACACAAATATGAGGCTGGCGTATTCCAGGGAAAGCACCTTGCGTTCACCAAAGCGGACAATGCTTTTGCCGATCATAGGGCTGACAAAGTAATTGATTACGTTGTTGACCACGAACAGAATCGTGACTTCCTGAACCGAATATTCAAAGCGCTTGACCAGCAGAAACACGGCAAAGGCAATGAATATCTGCCGCCGCGCCCCGGCCATGAAGGTCAGAAAATAATACAGCCAGTACTTCTTCCTGAGAATCATCTGCTTTCTCTGCGGGGCGAGATCGGTCTGCTCCGGGTTTTGGGAAAACCCCCAGATTGCCATTCCCACGATAAAAAGGCCGATGATCATATAGGTCTGGGAATAGTTGAGAAAGAATGAAACCAGGTAGATGAAAAGACCGATGCCGATGTTGGCGGCTGCGGCAATGCTGTACTGCCTGCCGAACACCCAGGGCGCTTCCTGTTTGTTGAAATACTGCAGGGTCAGGGATTTGTTGGTGGTTTCATAGTAGTGAAATCCGAAGCTGGAAATCAACGTGGCGACCATGAGCCCTGCAAAGGTGGGGAAGATGCCGGTTATCCCCAATCCTAGGCCCAGCAGCAGTATGGACATCGCTGAAAGCCTGTGCTCCTTGATGATCAGCATGACGTAAATGGCCAGAAGCGCCAAAAAGCCGGGGATCTCGCGCACGGATTGAATGACCCCCACATGCTTCCCCTCCAGGCCGGCCACTTCCACGGCAAAATTGTTGAACAGGGTCTGCCAGGCCTGCAGGCCCACGGCCGAGGCTATGGTCAGCATGATCAGGTAGCGGAACATGGGTTTGCTGCGAATTTCGTCCATGACGGAGAGTCATAGCGTATCACGCGGTAAAATGAAACCTGATTGTTAGGTCGCCATATTAAATGTTATCAAGCAATGTGGTGTTTTGACGGGCGAACGGGTTTCAGGTGTCGGGTTTCGGGTGTCAGGTTGGCTCTCGGCTATTAGCATGACGTTCATTATTAGATGTTGTTATTAGTGCTGATACGCATTATTGCGGTTAACCAGAACAATGAATTACGCCGCAGGCAAATTACAACTAATTACAGCGCAGCGTAATTGCTATCCATAAAAAATCCGTGTAATCCGTGTCCAATAGGTCTCTTGCATTCCGGAAGTTACGAGCGATAGGTCAAAATCGGCCATCCCTTTTCAATGGCCGTTTTTTTCAACAGGGCGGCTGCTTTCCACCTCCAGCAGGGTTTCGTCAAAATCGAAAAATGCACCGATCTTTTTCATTTATTGTATCCAAATATTAGACAGGATTATTATTAATTAGAGCGCCGTCTGCTATCAGCGTGTAGCAGCCTTGTACCTTATACCGTTTACCTTAAACCTATTTATATCATGCATGTAAATCCTGTTTGATATTTAATTCATAGGTCGGGGAGTTTTAACCTAAAACATTCGTCATTCCCGCGAAGGCGGGAATCCAGAAAACGGTGAACCTAAAGCCCTGGATGCCCGCCTACGCGGGAATGACGTAAAACACTCTGATGGCTCAATTAATTCACTTGCTACGGCCTCTGTCCTCCGTTTTTCAGGAGTTCTGGGGTTCCGACATCTGATGGGCGAACACATAGGTTCGCCCCTACATTCGCCCATCTCTGGCCCGACTTCTGACCTCTGGTCTGTTTTCCTGCGATTAAGCGTAAACACCATACTCCCTGGTAGCTTCAAACATGGCAATGCAGTTCTCCGGGTCCACGCCCGGGTGCAGGGTGTTGGAGGAGCAGATGATCAGGCCACCGCCTTCAGCTGCATCGTCAATGGCCGAGCGGACGGCCTGCCTGACTTGAGCGGGTGTCCCGTTGGGCAGGAGTTCCTGGCAGTCGATGTTGCCCAAAAGGCACAGGCGGTCGCCGCAGTAGTCCTTGACCTTTTTCAGATGCATGTCGGCCTGGGGTTCCAGGGGGTTGAGCCCGTCATATCCCGAGTCCAGGAGCAGATCGAGGATGGGCCACAGGTTTCCGTCGCTGTGGCGCACTACCTTGAGGCCGGCTGCGTGCGCCCGGTCCACCAGCTGCCGGTTGTACGGGTTGATAAAGGTTTTGAAGTGATCCGGGGAAATCAAGGTGTTGTTCTTGTCGGCGATGTCGTCTTCGACGATGAGCACGTCTAGCCCGGCATCGATGAGCATGTTGAGTTGGTCCAGGCTGAACCGGGTGACCATCTCCGCCACGCAATGGATAAAGTCGGGGTTGTCGTACATCATCATCATATAATTGGTCATGCCGATGAGGCGCCAGCTGCGGACAAAGGCGCCGCGCATCATCCAGAATATCGCTTTTTCGTCCTGGAAGCGGTCCTTCAGCACATCCACCAATAAAAGATGATCCCGGGACGGGGCCGGCGGTTCAAAGCAATCGAGATCGGCTGCTGTCTGGACGGGATGCCGGGACGGCACCGGGATGCCATACGGGCTGCGCGTGAAACCCACGCCCCAGTCATCCACCAGATCCACGTCATTGGAAAATTCGGTCCCCGGCCCGAAGGGCAGGCAGGTGTAGCCGTCGATTTCAAATTCTTCCAGGACGCGCAGGAGTGTTTCGATGAGCATCCCCTTTTCATCGTCGTTCATCTGGTGGACCTGTTTCCCCAGTGGAAGGCCTTCCATCAGGTGTTTGCCCACCCCCATGATGGGACCTTCGTTGATGCCGTGGATAAACAAGGGGACGCGGTCAGCCTCCTTGATGCTCAGTGCTTTCAGAATTCTCTGCTTTCCGTTCATTATCGATCTCCTCAATGATTATCCAATGTCCAATTATCAAGTAGGGGTGCCCCTTGTGGGTACCCGAGCAAATTCAGACGATTCACGAAAACGGGCAGACACAAGGCCTGCCCCTACATGGCATAAATCCGGTTGCTACGTAGCTCAGGGAGTTAACCCTGCAAAGCGATATACTGATTTCTGAATGCTTAATACTGTGTGCCTTATCTTGGAAATTGATCATTCGTTATTGGATATTGGCATTTCTTTTTTTTTAGCGACGCAGTCGCGTTTCATAAAATCGTGGAACACGATTTTATTCCATTTCGATGGCGACAACTTCCACGGAAGCCGTATCTTTGGCGTAATAAAAAGACCCCACCAGAAAGAGAATCCCGGCAATCAGGGTGAAGACCGGCAGCATGCCCAAAGCGCTCGTCAGGCCGTGTCTGTCGGACATGGCGCCCACGAACAAAGGGCCCAACGGGCTTCCCAGCGTGTGTTGGATTACGATGTTGACACTCAACGAGGTGGCCCTGATACCGGGGTGAACAACATCCTGGGTTACGGCGACGCCCGGGGGCACGAACATGATCAGGGTCACACCGGCCAGCAGCAGCGCCACATACTGCAGGCTGCCGGTGAGATAGGTGAACGCAAGAAAAAGAATGAGAGCGGAAACAGCCGAGGAGATGGCTGGAAACAGCATTCTGGCCTGTTTGGTTCGAGTTGTCCACCGGTCGGACAAATAGCCGCCCAGGGGCGCCCCCACTATGGCCATGAACATGATCAGCCCGGCTTTAGGGCCGGCCTGGCTCATGGGGATGCCGTCCAGGCGGTGGAAATAGGTAGGTAGCCAGCTTAGCATGGCAGTGGTTACGAACACGTTGGCGGTAAAGGCCAGGTTGTTGAAAATCAGGGAGGGTTTTAACAGCGAGCCGGCTGTATGGACCGCCTTGCTCCCCAGGCCGATGGTTCCTGCCGGTGTTTCGCTCTCCGGGGTGTCCAGGCGGATGGTTTTGTAGTCCCTGACCCAGAAGAAGAGCAGCGCGAATATCAGGCCCGGAAGGGCCACGATGCCAAAGGCGTGGCGCCACCCGAAATGCTCGGCAATAATACCCCCCAAAGCAATGCCGATGGCGCTCCCCAATGGGATGGAGGCATTCCATATCCCCAGCATTCTGGCTCTTTTCTCCGGCGGGTAGAGGGCGGAAATCAACGCGGTCCCACCAGGGGCGTAGCCTGCTTCCCCGACGCCGATGGCGATCCTGGCTGTAAACAGTTGTCTGAAGTTTTTCGTAAAAACACACGCCAGCGTCGCCAGGCTCCACAGAACCGACATCAGGCCGATGGTTTTCGTGCGGCTCCAGCGGTCGATGAGAATGGAGACCGGGAAGGAAAACAAAAGAATGGACCAGTACACGGCCGACACCAGCAGCCCGCACTCGGTGTCGGAGAGCTGCCAATCTTGTTTCAGAAAGGGAAAAAGGGACACAATCACCATTCTGTCGATATAGTCGAACATGTAGAGCAGGAAGAGCAAAACAAAGGCAAAGCGGGTGTTTTTAGCGGTTTGCATGGAGATTTCCCTTTATTTTTTCATTAGAAACAGATAGTTGTTCTTTTGTATCAACCAGGATTCGAGAGGTCAAGGGGCAGGATGTCAGAGGTCAGAGGTCAGAGGACGGAGGACAGAGGTCAGAGGTCAGAGGTCAGAGGGCAGAGGACAGAGGACAGAAGTCAGAGGTCAGAGGTCAGAGGTCAGAGGACAGAGGGCGGAGGGCAGAGGGCAGAGGACAGAAGTCAGAGGACAGAAGTCAGAGGACAGAAGTCAGAGGGCGGAGGTCAGAGGTCAGAGGGCGGAGACAAATGAATAACCT
>JAOZRT010000206.1 GCA_029940035.1 Desulfobacterales bacterium | reverse complement strand
GGGCTGACGTACTCTTTTCCAACTCTGCCATGATGAAGGTTTTTTCTAAAAGCAGTCTGCAAGTTATGAAGGTATTAGAAGACGGTGTCTACCATGTCACCATGCCGTTTGATTCACCCAGCTGACAAAAAGGGATGTATCCCATGTTTATTAGTAAATTTATGACGAAAGATGTGATCACCCTTGGTAGGGAATCGGATATCGCCGAGGCGAAGAAGTTAATGACCCGCTATCGGATTCGCCATCTTCCAGTGACGCGACAAAACAGTACCCTGATCGGTATCGTCAGCGACCGCGATATCCGAAGCGCTATGCCGTCAAAGTATTTTCACGACCACAGGACCGAAGAGATGGAAGCTGGCAGGAATACCGGCGTTCTGGTTCAGGAAATTATGACCAAGGATCCCATTTCGGTTTCATTGTCCTCAACCCTTCAGGATGCGCTTCTGCCCATCGAAAAAACAAGGGTGGGCGCTTTTCCGGTGGTGAATGAGAACTTCAAGGTGATGGGTATCGTTTCGGACAGGGATCTGTTAAATGCATTTATCAACACGTGTTAGGCGTCAAGGAACCGGGCGCCTTGTTGGGCATCGTAGTTGACGAGAACATATAAGAAATGGAGCGTATCATCCACGCCCTTATTGCGGAAAACATTACCTTTGGTTCCATTCTCGTTTATAGGGACTGGAGCCCAGGCAAACGGGCCGTGTTTCCCTATCTGTTATCTAAGAACATTGTCAATCTGAAGCATAAACTCCGCGAGATGGGATATGACATCATAGATCCGGTTGAGTGGTACATAGAACAGCGACGCTGAGTGTTGTAATTGATAAACAAGCATATCAGTTGATAACATCATTGGAAAACGTTCAAGACGACACAGCATCCGTATTAGTTACATGTTTGAACGTTAACCACCAATGCACCATATCCGAGTTTTTGATGTTATTTTTGTCAAATTGCCACATCCAGATGGAACTCTTGTACCAGATAATTCTCTGCAGCCAGCAATAATCCGTAAGCAGAAAAAGCGCTGCCAGGACGATTCTCCTCACTTTCCATTTAAATCGGTGTGTACCAAAATGTGTTGGCTCTAATACAGAGGTCATATAATAGTCAATGGTCGTATCCAATCGATGTTCCAGCTCAAAGTAATCTTTAGCATTTTTAACGAGTTGATCCGTTTCCCCATCCGGATAATATCCGCTATGGAAGGTGTCCAGCAGGTAAATATAATACATGGTTTTCAGTTTCTTAATGCTCATCTTTTGCCGATATCTTTCCAATTTACCCAAACTACATCCAGACCTCTTGACCTACAAACTTCAACCTGCACTCCTGTTGATTACCCTATCTTGTCAATAGTATCTTCTATATAGGGGAGTCTTATAATATTGATAAATCAATAAGTCGGTAGAGCTTTACATACTGACAAGCGATGTTCTGCCCTTAATATCAGGCTTGTCAATTTTAAGGCACGCCCATAAATCCGCTAAATAATGAAACCGGATAATATTTACCATCGAAAATGGCATATCCTTGCTGTAGAATAGCGGTTGTCACCTTTTTACACCGGCCTAGTTTATAAACGGGTCTGTTTTTCATAAATACGAATCTCGTATCGGAACAGACTTATGACAACCGGTATAACCCTAAGGTAGCTTTAAAGTAGTAATGAACCCCACATTCTTGCTGCTGCCAGGCCTATCAGTACGGCAAGTAGCTTTCTTAACCATTGCACAGGTACCTTGCGGCTGACATGTCCTCCCACGGATGCGGCAGGGAGCACCGTTATAACTAACGTATGAAGGTTGCGATGATATCAGATTCGTCTAACAGAAGATATGATCTGGACTGGCTGCGCGCAATGGCCATTCTGGTTGAGGGGCAAGACCGATGTCGACATGTTCAAATGGGCCGGAAAAGCGGGCATACACCCCTCAGACCTGGACGATATTATCATCAAGGGCGAAAAAATAGAACCGGTTCAGCACCAGTTCAAAAAGCTGCATATACCATGATTGCTGATTGGTATGGACCTCCCTGCAGTTAGCGGACGGTTGCCGTCTTCAGTCCCTTTACGGTTGCACCCATTATGGTGATCAGGTCCGGGTTTTCCAGGTTGTCCTCGATGATCTTTTCAAAAGCGCTGCCGATCACCACCCCGTCCGCAGCAGCGGCGATGGCAGCCACATCTTCGGGTGCGGAAATGCCGAACCCTACACAGATGGGCAGGCTGGAGATCGACTTCAAAACCGCCGTGTTGGCGGCAATTGCTGCAAGATCCAGCCCGTCACTACCGGTAACGCCTGTTTTTGACACAAGATAGAGAAATCCCGTAGCGGCCTGGGCAATATAGTCCATGCGTTCCCGGGGGGTTGTCGGGGCCACCAGCCGGATCAGGGAAAGCTTATCTCCCGGCCACAGGCCGGTCATCTCATCGGATTCTTCAGGGGGAAGGTCCACCACCAGCACGCCGTCAGCGCCGGCTGCCACGGCTTCGTCATAAAAGAAGGCCGGACTATACGCCAGAATGGGATTGTAGTAGCTGAAGAGAATGATGGGAATGTCCGTTGAAGCTCTCACCGAACGCGTCATATCCATCACATCTGACAACCGCGTTCCCCCTTCAAGCGACCGGGCGGAAGAACGCTGGATTACCGGCCCGTCCGCCGTAGGGTCTGAAAAGGGGATGCCCAGCTCCAGGACGTCCAGACCGGAAGCGCACATAGTTTTGACAATGTCCAGCGAGCGCCTCATGTCGGGATCGCCAGCCGTGACAAATCCCACCAGCGCACTCTCCCCCTTTTCCTTGAGTTTCGTAAAGGTGTTTTCTATTCGATTCATTTTTCTTTGGTCTCCTATTCTACGTCATATTTCATGTAACATTCAGGCCATGCCTGGATCTTGCACGAGTCGGAGGCTTCCATAGGCAAGGCGTCCAAGGGTGAAGTCGTAGTTTTCTTTACTTCGAATCCTTGGCAACACAGGATATGGAAGCCTCCGGCTCACCCGAAGGGTGAAATTTCATGCAAGATTCAGGAAAGGATTCCGAGATCTTTATCCCCCCTTCCGGAAAGATTGACGATGATCGATTCATCTTTCGACCGGCGGGCGGCTTCCTGCATGGCATAAGCCACCGCATGAGAACTCTCGAGGGCCGGGATAATACCCTCCAGCAGACAGAGGGTTTTGAACGCCGAAAGCGCTTCATCGTCAGTGACGGTGACATAGGTAGCCCGTCCTGTTTCTTTGAGCAGGGCGTGCTCCGGGCCCACACCGGGGTAGTCGAGCCCGGCCGAGATGGAGTGGGCCTCCTGGATCTGGCCGTTGCTGTCCTGCAGCACAAATGATTTGGAGCCGTGCAGCACTCCCACCGTGCCCTGGGTGATAGTGGCGGCATGCTTTCCGGTTGCGATCCCCTTGCCGCCGGCTTCCACACCGATCATCTGGATATCATCCTCCAGAAAAGGATAGAAAAGGCCCATGGCATTGCTGCCGCCACCCACGCAGGCCACCAGGGCATTGGGGAGCGACCCCTGCATGTCCAGAATCTGCTGGCGGGCTTCGATGCCGATGACCTTCTGAAAATCACGCACCATGGCCGGGTAGGGATGGGGGCCGGCCACGGAGCCGATCACATAAAACGTATCCTGGACGGCAGACACCCAGAACCGCATGGCCTCGTTCATGGCATCTTTCAATGTGCCGCTGCCTGATGACACAGGCACTACCCTGGCCCCCAGAAGCTCCATGCGGCGCACGTTGGGTGCCTGGCGCCGGATGTCCTCCTTCCCCATAAAAATACGGCACTCCATTCCCAGAAGGGCTGCGGTGGTGGCCGTAGCCACACCATGCTGCCCTGCCCCGGTCTCGGCAATCAGCTTGGTCTTGCCGGTAAAGTGGGCCAGCAGCCCCTGGCCGAGGGTGTTGTTAATCTTGTGCGCCCCCGTGTGGGTCAAGTCTTCACGTTTTAATATAATGGCTGCCCCCCCGGCTTCTGCACTCAAACGCCGGGCATGAAAAAGGGGGGTGGGACGGCCGGCGTAATCATGCAGCAATACCTGCAGGGCCTCCTGGAATTCGGGTGTGGGGGATATGGAAGCATAGGCCTTTTCCAGATCTATAATGGCCGGCATAAGGGTTTCGCCCACATATCGCCCGCCATAAGGGCCGAAATGGCCCATTTCATCCGGAAATGCGTTTGGGCCGTCTAGGTTTGCTTCCCCCATGGGAGTTGTCAATGTGTTCATTAGAAAATCCTCCTCAACGAGTTGTTGGGTTTATTGCTCAAAACAGCTTGTATGAATCGTTTAACCAGAACCATATCCTTGATGCCGGGGCGGATCTCCACCCCTGAGCTGACATCCACGGCACCCGGACGGGCAGATTGGATGGCCTTGGACACATTGTCCGCAGACAGGCCCCCGGCCAGAATGAGCGGGTACGCCTGCCCGAGGTCCCCAGCGTCATCATAGTTCCAGGTCCTGGCATTGCCGCCGGGAAGCGGCCCTGCCCCGCACTCCGCCAAGTAGGCGTCGGCAGCAAACCAATCGACTTCATGAAGATACGGACCGCGGTCGGCAAACAGCGATTTAATCACCCGCACACCCGTGGATTTCAGCTGCATGACCAATTCCGGTGTTTCCCGGCCGTGAAGCTGTACGCATGTCAGGCCGCAGGCCGTCACCCGTTGCATGATGACATCGTATGGTTCATCCACGAATACACCCACCCGTGCGACTCCCAGAGGAAGCTGATGGGCTATGGTGCGCGCCTTTTCAGCGGAAACATTGCGCGGGCTCTTGGTGAAAAAGACGAACCCGATGGCGGCTGCGCCTGCGTCAACACACGCCAGGGCCTGGTCCACCCGTGTCAAACCGCAGATTTTGACCTGGGGAATCCCTTTTTGGGGTGTCTTGGCCAAGTCTTGATTAAAAGTTGTCATCTTAAATGCTTTCTTGTGTCAGGTTTCGGGTTGTAGATATCTGGCAGGGATAAATCCCTGCGCTACATAGTTGTTTCGAAGAATGGGCCGGTAGGCCAGGGCTTCAGCCCTGAATCGTCTTCTGGTTCTGTCTTCTGGGGTTCCGTCTTCTGTCTCCTTTGGTTCTGTCGTCTGATCCTGTCTTCAAGCATCGATCTTCCCTGCCGCCAGCAGGACCTCCATGTGCTGCCTGACATTGTCCGATCGCACCAGGCTCTCGCCCACCAGAAAATTTCTTAAGCCTGCAGCCACATTGCAGCGCACATCTTCCGGGCCGGCAATACCGCTGGCTGCCACGGGAATCTGATCCAATGCCAGACCCCGGGCCAGATCCATGGCCCGCTGGATGTCCGTCTCAAATGTCATAAGATCCCGGTTGTTGATGCCGATCAAGCGGGCCTTTGTCGGAAGCACCTTCTTCAGATCCGCCTCTGAATGGATTTCCACCAGGGCCTCCATGCCTAATTCGGCACACAGGGAAAGGTAGTCGCAGATTTGTTTCGCGCTGAGAATCCGGGCGATGAGGAGCACGGCGTCCGCACCCCAGGCGGCTGCTTCCATAACCTGGTAGGACGATACCAGAAAATCCTTGCGCAGGATTGGCAGGCTGGTGGCCTTTTTGGCGGCCATTAGATCTTCTGCACTGCCTTTGAAAAAATGTTGATCCGTCAAAACGGATATGGCTACCGCCCCTGCAGCTTCATACACTGCTGCCAGGTGGCCGGCATTCAGGTCCGGTTGAAAAAGCCCTTTGGACGGCGATGCCCGCTTGATCTCGGCGATGATGTTCACCCCCGGCGGCTCCGGAGGCCGCAGAGCATGGACCAGTGATAGACGGCCCTTGACGGCACGGGCGGCTTCCAAGAGGTGCTGTTCGGAAATACGCGCTCTGGCTTCTTCTACTTCCGTCTGCTTGTATTCCACAATTTTCTCTAAGAAAGTTGTTTTCATTTTCCCTCTTCTTAGGAAACCTAGCTGTTTTGGCTGGTAAAAAGAGCGAGTTGCTGCAGCTTGTCAGCCGCAGCACCACTGTCAATGGACGTTCTGGCCCTTTCAATCCCCTCTTTGAGGGAGTCGGCCTTGCCGGCGGCCATGATGGCGGCGCCGGCATTGATGAGGACGATATTGCGCCGGGGCCCTTTAGCCCCCTTTTCCAGGATACTCCTGGTGATGAGCGCATTTTCGTCCGCCCGCCCGCCCCGGATATCATCTGCCCGGGCCACATCCCCAAAAAACCGGTCCGGGGAAATGTCGTAGGTCTTGACCCGGCCGCTCTGGAGTTCCGACACCCGGGTAGCTGCACACACCGATATTTCATCCAGGCCGTCATGCCCATGAACCACTAAAGCCCTTTTCACACCCATGCTCCCCAGGGTCTGGGCAAACACCTCCGTCAGTTCGGGTGCGTAAACCCCAAGCACGTGGCAATTGGCCGCAGCCGGATTGGTTAAGGGGCCCAGCATATTGAAGATCGAACGGATCCCCACCTCCTTTCTGGCATTGGCCGCAAATCGCATAGCACCGTGGTAAAGCGGAGCAAAAAGAAAACCAATGCCGATATCGTGGATGGCCTCCTCGACAATTTCCGGGTATACTTCGAGGTTCACCCCCAGCAATTCCAGCAGATCAGCGCTCCCACACTGACTGGAGACCGCGCGGTTGCCGTGCTTTGCCACGGTGATGCCGCACCCGGCCACCACAAAAGCGGCTGTGGTCGAAATGTTGAAGGTGTTGGCCCCGTCGCCACCGGTGCCACAGGTGTCCACCACCACCGGGCTGGACACCTGGATCCGTTTGGCTTTTCTGCGCATCTCCCGCGCCGCCCCGGTCAGTTCCCCGAAGCTCTCGCCCTTTGCAGCCAGGATGCCCATGAAAGCACCGATCTGGGCATCTGTGGCCCGACCGTCCAGTATCCGGCCCACAAGCCCGGCCATCTGTTCCTCGCTCAGGTCTTGTCCTTTAATCATCTCCTGTAGTAGTTGGCTAAACATGTGTGTCACTCCCCCTTGTTCATCCCTAAATATAATTGAATTTATCAATTTTCATGCCTTTCATTAGAAACAGTCAATCCTATTTAGGGACAATTCTGCTTTCCCAGAAACCCCGGTTATTAACACTTTCTGTACGATACATGTTTCTAATGTGTATGATTATAAAATTACGATGACTATCTTGTAAAGATTGTAACGTCAGCCTTAAATAGATTGCAGCTTCATCTACGTGAGCTCTATGCCACAAGTGGTTTTTCTCCAGACTGACCGATCATAATTATACGTAAAACGAAAACAAGTAGTATTTTGCAATATTTTTATGTCTCATGCTGGGTTGTGCACACAACGGTATGAAAATTTATATCAATGACCTTTTCGTTGTTTCAGGTACATGCCAATGTCTTAGGCCTCTCTATCTGTGATCAGCATGAAAATTGGTCTGATTGTAAAAATTTCTCAACAACCGCTTGCCCACGGAGGTCATGATCGACTCCGGGTGAAACTGGATCCCTTCCGTGGGGTGCTCTGCATGCCGCACCCCCATGATTTCGCCATCGTCGGCTTCGGCCGTTATTTTGAGCACCCCTGGAAGCGATGCCCTGGATATGACCAAAGAGTGGTAGCGCATGGCGGTAAAGGGGGATGGTACCCGGCTGTAGATAGACTGCCCGTCCGCTGTAACCGATGAGGTCTTCCCGTGCATCAGGTGCCGGGCGGACACGATTTCGCCGCCAAAGGCCATGCCGATGGCCTGGTGCCCCAGGCAGACCCCCAGAATGGGGATGCGGCCCGTGAAGTGTTGGACCGCCTCAATGGAAACGCCGGCCGCATCGGGTCGTCCGGGCCCCGGGGAAATCACCAATCCTGAAAGGCCCAGAGCCTCCAGACTTGGTATGTCGATGGCATCGTTCCTGAACACTTTTATCTGCGCACCGATCTCTTTCAGGTACTGGACAAGGTTGTAGGTAAAAGAGTCGTAGTTGTCGATCATGGCGATCATGGTTCAAGTATCCTTTCCAACGTTTTGTTGTGATTGATTAAAAATAGTGCTTTTTCATTAAAACGGGCAGACACGAGGCCTGCCCCTACATGTTCCTGGCCCTTTGTCCTCGGTCAAGTCCTGATCAAAAGTTGTCACTGTTTTTGGGCTTTTATCAACCTGTCTTCCATATGTGTTCTTCCAAAAATGAACATCGAACATCCAACGTCCAACATCCAACGTCGAATGTGGTTTTTTAGCTCAAAGCGTTCAGCATTTTTCGACCATCAGCCAAGAGCAAACCGTTTGACGTTCAGGGTTCAATGTTCGATGTTGGACGTTCTCTGCCCTCCGTCCTCTGACTTCTGGCCTCTGTGGTTCTGTCCTTTGTCCTCTGTCCTCCGTCCTCTGTGGTTC
>JAOZRT010000205.1 GCA_029940035.1 Desulfobacterales bacterium | reverse complement strand
ATGAACCTCTTCCTTACCAAGGAAGCGCTCTACCGACTGAGCTACGTGGGCTTTTATTCACGGATATCCGCTGTTTTTTTCTGCTAAAGGTTCCTAAACCTGCAATCTACAGTTTGTGGAGCGGGAGACGAGGCTCGAACTCGCGACATTCAGCTTGGAAGGCTGAAGCTCTACCAACTGAGCTACTCCCGCTTCTAATTTAACCTCCAGCAAAATTCAGCAACGGAGACAACAAGGTTTCTCCAGATGTGCAACATTTTTTTTTGCAGGAAGAAGCCATGTAGTACGTGCCGACTCCGTTTATAATCCGGAGCCTCCTACATCCAACTCTCACAGTTTGAATGGTGGTGGGGGGAGGATTTGAACCTCCGAAGGCGTCGCCGACAGATTTACAGTCTGTTCCCTTTGACCACTCGGGAACCCCACCATTCTCAAATGTGGAGCCAGCGGAGGGATTCGAACCCCCGACCCACTGATTACAAATCAGTAGCTCTGCCAACTGAGCTACGCTGGCTCGACATTAGAATTCAAAACATCATCTTGTATCTGTATTGAAATTAATTTGCAAGCACTAAATTCAATCTTTAGCACAAATTAGAGATGAATATCCACAATTAACCGCATATCTAATATCCATTCTGCTATTTTCGATGTTTTTCATTGAATTCTATTAATTTTCGTGTTCACAGAACCGTTGTGATTTTTCCGCACAATCCGATTTCACCCGGGTACATCCCTATCACAGTGCCGGGTTATTAGACCGACAAGATTCAATGATCGAATTTCATGCACGGTTCAGCTATCAAAATCCGTAGAAATATAATCACAAAATTCATAGGCACAAGGGGGAATGGCAATCTTTTTACCAAAGGTGAATTGGCTTGACAGATAAAGGGAAAATACTATATAAGCTATGATTCTTACGTATGCTACTATATATGGTGGCAGATAGCTAAACAACGACCCCCAATCGGATCCGCGGCTATGATGCGGCTCCGTGATAAAACTGGACTTAATCAAGGATTGATATTGACTGCTTATCGAATTTTATTATTGCCAATTGTCCTGCTCGTATTCATGGCCGGATGTGCCCATGTAGACCAGCAGGCCGTGTCGGAAAAAGAGAATTACGGGCTTGAACTGAAGTCTGACCCAATAAAGAGCGAATCAGCCGACAATCATTCAGGCGCAACCGAAGCTGCCGTGGAAAGTGAAACTCCGGTCCTCTCGAAGCCAATCGCCGATGCAAAGGAATCGCCCCTGGAAGGCCAGGCAAAAACAGAACCAATCCCGTCCCCTGCCTCCGAGGTCGAGACCGCATCCCTGAAGGATGATGGGAACACCCCGCCGGGTGGTGAAGAAACCCAGGCCGACGACAAAGGGCGGCTGGCCTATGCTGTTGACACCGTAGTGAAGAAAGAAACCGTGCCTGAGGATTCGGCCCCGTCCCAGGCGGAA
Organism: Desulfobacterales bacterium; assembly: GCA_029940035.1. Classification (GTDB taxonomy): domain Bacteria; phylum Desulfobacterota; class Desulfobacteria; order Desulfobacterales; family B30-G6; genus JAJDNW01. Next base: position 6,920 of record JAOZRT010000205.1, on the reverse strand, counting down.
ACCGCCGCAGCTCCCGAAAAACCGGAACCACCCTCGGGCCAGTTCATCGAAAATAAAGTCAAACCGCAAAAATCAGTGCAGACCATTCTCGACGAAGCACTCGGTTTCTGCCAGGCCGCCCAGGAATTCTGGCAGAAAGGCGAACTGGAAAACGCACTGGAATCGCTTGACCAGGCCTATTCACTGATTCTGGAAATTGAAATTAAGGATATGGAACTTGAGGACCAGCCGGACCTGATCCAGCAGAAAGACGACATTCGTTTTCTGATCTCTAAACGTATCCTGGAAATTTACGCCTCCCGCCATATCGTGGTCCAGGGCAATCACAATGCCATCCCCCTGTCCATGAACAAGCATGTCCGGGCGGAACTGCGGCTCTTTACCATTGGTGGGGAAAAGAAATTTTTCAGGCAATCCATAGAACGTTCGGGCCGTTACCGCCCCTACATCATTGCCAAGCTCAAGGAAGCCGGGCTGCCTGAAGAACTGTCGTGGCTCCCGCTCATCGAAAGCGGCTACAAGGTCAAAGCCCTATCCAAGGCCAGGGCCCTGGGTCTCTGGCAGTTCATCCCGTCCACAGGATACAAATTCGGGCTCAAGCGCGACCAGTACATCGACGAGCGTATCGATCCCATCAAAGCCACGGATGCGGCCATTGCCTACCTCAAGGAGTTGCACAATATTTTCGGGGACTGGGCCACGGTGCTGGCCGCTTACAACTGCGGCGAAAATCGTGTGCTCAGGGTCATCCGCAGCCAGAATATCAACTACCTGGACAATTTCTGGGATCTGTATGAACGGTTGCCCCGGGAAACAGCCCGCTACGTTCCCCGTTTCCTGGCCACTTTACACATCATGAACGACACTGCCCAATACAGCCTGGACAACGTCGTTCTACACAAACCGCTCGAATTCGAGACCATCGAGGTGTCCCGCCAGGTCCAGGTCACGGATATTGCACAAAAAACCGGAATCCCAAGCCGGGAGCTCAAGGACCTGAATCCTGAACTTCGATATAACATTTTGCCGCCGGACGCTTACCAGTTGAAGGTTCCCCCCGGCAGTTCCAAACTCCTGCTGAGCACCATCAGCGACATTCCCATTTCCCACCCGCCCAGGCCGGCCTATGTATACCATCGCGTGCGTTCGGGCGAAACACTGTCCGGCATTGCCAGCCGCTACCGGACCAGTGTAAAGCGCATTATGCGGGCCAACAATCTGCGTACATCGCGCATATATGCCGGAAAAAAGCTGAAGATCCCGCAAAAAGGGACCGTCATCACCCGGGCCACGGAACCGGAAACAGTCGCCGGCAGCAAATACTTCGTGCATGTGGTCAGAAGCGGAGACTCACTCTGGAACATAGCCAAACGCTACGGTACGACCACCAAGAAAATTCAGAAAGTCAACAACATGCGGGGCACCACGCTGCATGCCGGGCAGAAACTTAGAATTCCCGGATACCTGAACGGAAGCACATCTGACAAGGATCTGAGCACCTACCTTGTTCGGCGCGGTGACAGCCCCTACACCATTGCCCGCCGCCACAACATGTCCCTTGGCGAACTCCTGCGCCTCAACGGCCTGACGCCCCGCAGCAAAATTTATCCCGGGCAGGAGCTAACCGTTAAGTAAACTTCTTTCACCACCCGCTCCGCTCGAGACATTTACCCTGTTAAATAAGATTCGATTGGTATTTTATGTGATCGAATCTTTGCTTTGTGTTTCTTTTATATCATGAGCAATATTGAAATAATTCATATTGTTAAGAAATAATTACAATTGACCTAAGCAATTTAACAGGGCAAGGGACACGGAGATTTATTTCTTCAAAAGAAACGACTCTGTGTTCTCAGTATCTCCGTGGTGAAAATTTCCTTGCATATAGCAACGAACTCGCAATTTCTTTCCCAAACGGTGAGAGATATTATATTTGTAAAATTTTACCCTCAATCACAAGTTGCTGGAAAATTTCTTTTTTTTCTTGCAGTTCACGTTCAGGCCTGTTAATAAAATACCTTACATTAAGAAATCATGAAGGAGGCATATATGAACAAAGCTGAGCTTATTGAGGCATTGAAAGATGGAAACGGGTTGACCAAAGCAGAAGCGGCCAAAATCGTTAATCTATTCTTTGATGAGATCTCATCTGCCCTTGAAAAGGATTACCGGGTGGAAATAAGAGGGTTCTGCAGCTTTTACATCAAGAACTACAAGGCCTACACCGGCAGAAATCCCAAAACAGGAACAACGGTTTCCGTGCACCCTAAAAAGCTGCCTTTTTTCAAATGCGGCAAAGAACTGAAAGAAAGGGTAGACACCGAGTAGGAGGACCCAGAGGACTGAGGACAGAAGAAAAAGACCAGAGGACAGCGGTCAATCGTCATTAGTCAGAAGCCAATCATATCGCCTGAAAAAAACCTAAGGCCTGTGACGGGAAATGCGCCCGTTTACAGGCCTTTTTTATTATTCATGGCAATGACATCCGCCGGGCAGGACACCATGCACACCCCGCAGCCGATACACCAGTCCATATCCACCACAGGCCGGTCATCATCATCCATGGCCACCGCATTCACCGGGCATATCTCTGCGCACGCGCCGCAGCCGATGCATTCGTCCAGGCTGTGATGGCAGTCGGTCCTGCCCAGCACCTTGGCTGTTGTCCGGCGTAAACATGGCCTGTAGAAGGTCCGGTAGTTCCTGACTGCCAGGGTAGCCCATACTGAGTTTGTTGAGATGTGCGGCAAGTCTTTGATAAATAGGTTCCATTTGCTATCCACCCAATCATTGAAATTGCATTTAAAGGTTTTTCCCATTTCTGCTATTGGTTATAACAAGCAAGATACTACTTATTAAAATTATATTTCAACATTAAACAGCAATTTATTGCCAATTATAACTTTTGACTTGACATTACCTCTTAACAAGTAATATATTGCCTTTTTAAATACAAATAGGAGGTTAAATGGCAATATATGACCTATAATATTGATTTTTTGTTAGCAACAAGTCAACAAATTGAGACTGCCCTTTGCAATCGCCTGGAAAATATAAGGCTGGCCCGTAATATGACCCAGATGCAACTTGCTGAAGAAGCCGGCGTCTCTCTCCGAACAATCGGCAGATTAGAAAAAGGCCAGGGTGTTTCTGTTGATACGTTTATCAGAGTTCTCATTGCGCTCGGCATCCATCAGAATCTTGAAGCCCTGCTCCCCGATCCAACCGTGCGGCCGATTGAACGAATTGATACCCGTGGTAGCGAGCGCAAACGTGCACGCCCGGGCATCGCCGCTGAAGAAAGCACACCATGGTCTTGGGGTGATGGAGCGAAAAACGATGAACAATGATGCACGTGTAATCTTATGGGGCAGCGTCATTGGCGCCGTAACCTGGTTGGAGGACCGGGAAGTTGGTGTCTTTCAGTATTCACCTGATTTTACAAACAGCAATATTCAGATAGCACCACTAATGATGCCGCTTAGTGAATTCCCCTACGAATTTCCAGCGCTGTCCCGCAATACGTTCAAAGGCCTGCCGGGACTGCTTGCCGATTCTCTTCCGGACAGATTTGGAAACGCTGTCATTGATGCATGGCTCGCCTCTCAAGGAAGGACGGCGGCGAGTTTTCACCCGGTTGAACGGCTTTGCTACATCGGGAGCCGTGGCATGGGTGCGCTGGAGTTTAAACCGACTACAACCATCACATCCGCGGATACAGATACAATTGAAGTGGCCAACCTTGTTCGCCTGGCAAACCGGATTCTCGACAAGCGTACTGCCCTTGGTGGTGTTTTCACCGGAACGGATGACCGTAAAACGATCGAAGATATTCTCCGTGTGGGCACCTCTGCAGGGGGCGCTAGGGCTAAGGCGATCCTGGATTGGAACCCGAAAACAAACGAATTTCGATCAGGGCAGATCAATATCCGGCCAGGGTTCGAACACTGGCTTATGAAATTTGACGGAGTTGCCAACAATCGTGACAAAGAACTTACAGATCCATTGGGCTACGGAAAAATTGAATATGCCTATCATCTTATGGCCGTCAAAGCCGGTATTCATATGTCACCATGCCGGCTTCACCACGAAGGTAGTCGCAGTCACTTCATGACCAGACGGTTCGATCGAACCAAATCAGGCGGCAAGATTCACATGCAGTCTCTTGGGGCCATGGCGCACTATGACTATAATCAGCCTGCGAGTTATTCCCATGAGCAGGCAATTCATGTCATGAAACGCTTGCAGCTGCCACGGGAAGACATTGTACAACAGGCATTGCGAGCCATATTTAATGTGATCGGCCGCAACCACGACGATCACGTGAAAAATATCGCTTTTCTCATGAATCGCATGGGTAATTGGCGCCTGTCCCCGGCATTTGATGTGTCCTATGCATGGGACCCTAATGGTAACTGGACTAACCAACATCAGATGAGTGTCAACAACAAACGCCAAGGGTTTGAACGTGAGGACTTAACAGCACTTGCCAGCATAGCCGGTATTAAAAAAGGGCGGGCAAACGAAATGATCGACCGTGTTATCGAATCTGTGCGTTGCTGGCCCGAATTTGCAGAGATTGCCGGTGTGGCAGAAGAAAGAATGAAGAAAATCCAGGATAGCCAGCGCACCCTCTTGTAGAACTGGCTTCATATGTAAAAAAACTTGCAAAGCATATTTTTTTAACATAAGACCCTACAAAAATTGTATGAAGGCGCCCGTCAACAAAAGCCAATCAAAGCAACCTCAAAATGCCCCCGTAGCTCAGTGGATAGAGCATTGGATTCCTAATCCATGTGCCGCAGGTCCGATTCCTGCCGGGGGCACCACTAATTAAATCAATAAGTTATATGCCATTTCATGGAGCGGTTCTGTGCCCTGAAAATTAGAACGATGCTATATCTACCCCGCCCCTACCCCTCTATTGGTTAGCAAATATGATCAATTAGGAGAAGAAAATGGTGCAAACGCTTGTTCTGATCAGGGTTCAATCACCCATGTATTTTTGTTCAGGATGTCTTTTTTGATGGTCCGGGTATCACCGTTGCGGGTTGTGATGCGGTATTTGTCTTGAGGCTGGAAGATGACGGTTCAACTTCAAACAAGTATCAGGTAGACATCGACAGTCGATATTATTTCAAAGGTACCTACCAGCAGTGGCTAAAATCGCAACTGAAAACTGATCCAGGGTTTGTGAAGGATGCACTGGGGGCAACACGATTCAAGCTGTTCAAGGCTGGCAAACTGTCCTTGGCGTATATGGTGTGAATGGTCGGATAGACGGTTATCAATGTTATCAGGGTGAATATTTTGAATTTTCTTGACAAAAAAGCCAGTAGGATCAATGATATGGGGTGAACAAACCATATGTTGTGATCAATCCACGCAAAAAAGGAAGATTAAACCATGGCTGACAAGGATAAACAAAAAGTTGTTCACTTGCAACAGGCACCCAAGGAAGAATTGCCTGATTTTTATGTAAACCAAGTTAATTTAGCTTTTTCTGTTTACGATGTGGCATTTACTTTTGGGGTTATGCCACCACCTGAAGATGTTGGCACTAAAGAACCAAAGCATGCTGTAAAAATTAGGATGAGCCCACAACATGCTAAAGTATTTCAAATGCTTCTCAAGAAAAACATAGGCATATACGAAAAAGATATAGGCCAAATAAATATTCCAGATCAAATAATGAAGGATTTAAAGCTTAAAGAATAGGGATAGAGATATGACAACTACATTTTACACGAAATTTGGCATTGCCGCTAACACAGTAATCGCAGGTGTGGCGTTACTGTCAGCCAATATTAATGCCCAGCCCATACTAACAACCTCTACAGATGGTGAATCGGCATATTTCGCTCAATATTCTTCACGATATGACCAATTAGATATGGCGTTTTTTAGAAATACTATGCCCCCAGAAACTTATAATCTATTTAAAAGTTTCATTGGAGAGGATTCGTTTGAAATTTTACCGGAGGACTTTGAACCATATTATCCAGACGATGAGGTATAATCACATTGCCTATCAATTTAGTAAATTTTTCACCTGGAACACAATATACCAACTCAGTTTATCTCGACTCAAACCTCCTTATTTATTGTAGAAACAGAAATTCATCAAAATATAGAGAAGCAGTAACAGTGCTTGGAAATTTAATCAGGCAACAAGTAAATCTGTGTGTTTCAAATTTAGTAATAGATGAGCTATGGTGTGTTCTATTGAGGGGTTGGCACCGTGCTCATACTGGAAATAATCTAACTGTAGGACGATTCAAAAGAAACCCAGCCATTATCCAGAATTATAAATATCTTATTGAGAGAACAACGGATAAAATTTTGCATCTCCCAAATATCCAAATCGTTGCATCACCAGTAAACAAACAGAAATTTGTGAAGAAAGTGATGACAACATTATTTTCTGAAAACCTCACACCAAGAGATGGATTCCATTTAGGCCATACTATAGCAAACAATATCCAAGGTTTTGTAACTTCAGATGGTGATTTTGACTCTCTAAACCTTCAGGGTTATAATTTGACTGTTTTCAAATATTGATTCCTAACCAATCACAAATCAAAAACCCTATCAGCCACATTAGTAATGGGGTCAAGTCTGCCCTTGACTCTTATCATGTCATAATGATACGAATATTTTATGTCACGCCCTCTCAGAATTGCCTATCCTGGTGCATGGTATCATGTCATGAACCGTGGACGTAGGTCCGAAAAGATCTTCCTCGATAAGAAGGATCACACATCCTTTGTGAACTTGCTTCAAGAAACAACAGATGCCTGGAACGTTCGCATATCAGCCTACTGCCTGATGCCAAATCACTATTTATGTCGAGCTTAACATAAGTAATGTAATGTGAAGTTCCCAATTATGTAAAGTTCGTCCAACCTCCCGCTTTATCT
>JAOZRT010000204.1 GCA_029940035.1 Desulfobacterales bacterium | reverse complement strand
GGTAGAACCTTTTCAATTCTCACCGGCTGAGCCGGTGGCTTATGAAGGGAGTTAAATGACATTGGCCTCGTTAGCCAACAAATCCACCACATTAGCGGTGATCTCGGCAGCATCGCCTTCAAATTTCTGTCCGGCCGCGCGCGTTTGCGATGCCATGAATTCGACGATTTCCGATGTCGGCGCATCACCTCCCACCTCTCCGATGGAAATTCCCAATGCTGCCAGGTCCATCACTTCAATGGGTTTTTTCTTGGCCATCATGATGCCGCGCATCTGCGGTAGTCGCGGCTCATTTATGCTGTCACTGACCGTGACCACAGCGGGAAGCTCTATTTCGAGAATTTCGGTCCCGGCATCACCCAACCTTGAAACCTTTAAGTGGCTGTCATCCATTACCTCGATTTCCACCACGTTGCTGACACACGGCAGCGCCAGGTATTCCGCCAGCATGATGCCTGCCTGGCCGCTATCCGTGTCCTGGGACTGTTTGCCGGTGAGAATCAGGTCGTAATCACCCATCTCAAAGACCCTTTTCAGCACTTTGGCAAATACCGACGCGTCAGCCTTGTTAAGGGCCGGATCTTCCACGTGGATCCCCTTTTCGATCCCCATGGCATAGCATTTCCTGATCATGTCGGTGTTGTCGCCGCCGCCGACACTCACCAGCGTCGTCTCGGCACCGCTGTTTTCCTTCAATTGAACGGCTGCTTCCACGGCATTTTCATCCCAGGCGTTGATCACATACTGCAGGCCGTCTTCAACGATGGCTCCGTCCTGCACGCGAATGGTCAACTCCACATCGACTACCTTTTTTACGGTTGTGAGAATTTTCAATTGCATCCTCCTTTATTTAAGAAAAAGCGTATTTACCTTTCTATTGTTTTTGATAAATAGTTCCCCTATTCCGATTTTTTCTGTTGTGCGGGAAATGCCAGTGATTCGGTCAGAACGAATGCCGCCTGAAGGTACGATGTGGGACAGAGTGGAAAACACTCCTTGCAGGCATTGCATTCCCTGGCGGCTATTTCCGGAATAAAACTGATCTCCTTCCGGATGCCCCTGTCCACAAACCCCACCGCAAATTTTTGCTTTACCTCGGCACAGTATCTGACACACAGGCCGCAGTGAATGCAAAAAGAAGGATCTTTTTCAAAACGGTCTTTGTCGGCGCCGTATTCCTGGGCAAGCTCCTTCAGCACTTCGGCATCAGGTGCGTGGGCGAGCAGCAATTCCAGAATGGTTTTTCGGATTCTGTCAACTTTATCCGACCGGGTTCGAACAACCAGGCCTTCTGCTGCCAGGTAAACACAAGATACCACCATCTTGGTCCAACCGCGCTCCTCCACTTCAACGATACAGAGCCTGCAACCGCCAAAGGGCTCCAGTTTGTCGTGGTGGCACAGGGTGGGGATAAAAATCCCGGCGTTGTCAGCCGCCTCCAGGACGGTCATGCCGTCCGTGACCTGCACTTTGTTCCCATCTATTTCCAAGGTAATTGCACTCATTTTATTTCCTGAACGGGTTTAAATATTAAACGATCATTTTAGGTTTTTTTCCTTCTATTATTCTTTCTTGATCGGCAATGGACGGCGGAACCGGCTCACCCGAGATTTTTTTGACCGCACTGAAACGTGAAGGACAAATTTCAAAACAGGTGCCGCAATTGGTGCACTTGTCCTGGTCTATTATGTGGATCATTTTTTTGGCGCCGTCAATGGCTCCTACCGGACATTTTTTCATGCACATCATGCAGGCCCTGCATTTTTCAGGATCGATGTAATAGGCGATCAGTTCCTTGCAGGACAGCGCCGGGCACCTTTTATCCTTGATGTGGGCTTCATATTCATCCCTGAAATACCGCAGGGTAGTCAGGAAGGGATTAGGAGCGCTCTTGCCCAGGGCGCAAAGGGAAGCCTCGATGGCGGTTTCCGACAGCTCTTCCAAAATTTCGATATCCCCTTCCTTGCCCTTGCCAGTGGTTATGTTGTTCAATATTCTGTGCATCTGTCGCAAGCCCTCACGGCAGGGTACGCACTTACCGCACGATTCATCCGTGAGAAACTCGATAAAATACCGGGCCACATCCACCATGCAGGTGTCTTCGTCCATGACGATCATGCCGCCGGAACCCATTATGGACCCCGCTTCAGTGAGCTCGTCAAAACCGACTTCCAGGTCCAGCATGGACTCGGGGATGCAACCACCCGACGGCCCCCCTGTCTGGACGGCTTTGAACTTCTTTCCATTGGGTATGCCGCCGCCGATGTCGTCGATTATCTCACGGAGGCGTATCCCCATGGGAACTTCTACGAGGCCTGTGTTGTTGATTTTACCTACCAGGGAAAATATTTTAGTTCCCTTGCTGCCTTCAGTTCCGAACTGCGTAAACCAGTCGGCACCACGGTTGACGATGAGCGGGACATTGGCCCACGTCTCGACATTGTTCAAAACACTGGGCCGCTCCCAGAGTCCCTTTATATTGGAACGAATATATTTCGGACGGGGTTCCCCCACCCTGCCCTCCAGGGCGGTCATCAACGCTGTTGATTCTCCGCATACAAACGCGCCGGCCCCCTGGTGTACGATCACCTTGAAATCAAAACCGGAACCGAGAATATTTTCCCCAAGGAAACCGAGTGCTTCAGCCCGCTGGATAGCAAAATTGATATTTTGCACTGCCAGGGGATACTCCTGCCGCACATAGATATACCCTTCGTGCGCACCGATGGCATAGCCGCCAATGATCAGTCCTTCCAATATCGAATGGGGGTTGCCTTCGAGCAAGGCCCGATCCATGAATGCACCGGGGTCGCCTTCGTCGGCATTCACGATCACGTATTTTATGGGCTCCGCTGCATCGCGCGCGCCCTCCCATTTTCTACCTGCCGGGAAACCGGCGCCCCCCCTCCCCCGTAGATTCGATTTCTTCACTTCCATAAGAACATCGTTAGCGGACATGTCAAACAAGGCCTTGACCAATGCCGAATATCCGTCGATGGCCAGATAATCGTCAATGCTTTTGGAATCGATCCAGATGTTGTTGGCAATAAGATGCCGTTTCTGGTGTTTATAAAAAGGAATGTCATTTTCATGGACAGCGTGCTCGCCTGTCACAGGGTCGGTATAGAGCAGGCGTTCAACTACTTGCTTTTCCCTGATGGTTTTGGTGATGATTTCAGGTACATCTTCTACCGTAACCCCAAGGTAGCATATCTCTTCGGGATGAATGACCAGAACAGGGCCGCGTTCACAGAATCCAGGACATCCTGTGCCTTTGGTGTCCACCTCTGCCGACAGCCCTTGACGCTCAATTTCATCTCTGAAGGCTGCGATGACTTCATTCGCCCCGGAGGCGACACAGCCGGCACCGACGCATATGGAAATGCAGGGCTTTGCCGGTTCCCGTTGAGCGGCTAGTTTCTCTCTTAATTCTTTAAGATCTTCAGGCGAATTCAAACGCGCCATAGTATTCTCCAAACAACCTTTTCCATTTAGCTGTTAAACCATTAGCTCAGCTTGTGGTCTATGATTTTTAATCGTTACTCATATTTATTTAACACGTCACCGGCTTTGCCGGGTATGACTTTGCCGTGGACTTTTCCATCCACTTCCATAACCGGTCCCAGGGCACAGCACCCCAGGCAGTTTACCGTTTCAAGGCTGTACTTCATTTCCAGGTCTGTCTCGCCGGGTTTGATGCCGGTCAGATCCTGAACAATATCAAGAATACGTCTTGCCCCGCGGACATGACATGCCGTTCCCATGCATATATGAACCCGGTGACGTCCTTTGGGCACGAGGCTGAAAGCTTTATAAAAGGTGGCAATATGCTGTATCCTTGCTACAGGAACCTCCAGCTTTTCACTCACCCGAATGAGGGCTTCATTCGGCAACCAGTGGTTTTCACTCTGAATGTCCAGCATAATCTGGATCAGATAACTGGCCTCACACCGGTATTTGTCAATTATTTCGTCAACTGTTTCGATATTCATGGAGGAGTTCCTTCCTGAAGTATTATCAAATTTCATGCAAGGTTCAGGACATTAGGGCTCGCGCAAAAAATAACTTCACATTTTCAGCGCCCATCCATCCCGCTCAGCTGCGTTGCGAAAATTCGACATATGCCAGATATTTCTGCATTTTCGTGCCTTGCTGAGCGGGCGCCTGAACTCTGAAAATCTGCGAACTTATTTCTACGCAAACCCTTACTGAACAAGTGCATACCGGCTGCTGGACGTATCATACCGTACAAGGCCATGCCGTGACGAACTGTTCATGTGTCGCGACACATCCGAGGGATTCAACCCCAGCTGTTTTGAAATATCACTTGTTGAAAGGGGGTTCTCTCTCAGCAACAGCATTATCTGGCTGACAGCCAACTTGTCCTGGAGTATGCTGTCGATCAAGGCATTGACCTTTTCGCTGTCAAAGAAATCCCGGTATGCTTGTTCTGTTTTCTCCGGCGCCCTGAGGCGTTCTCTTTCCACCAGCTTTAGAAAGGGGACCAGTTTTCTGGCGGCTGCCAATTTGAACGCCAATGTATTTTTCTCCATGCCCTCTTCCCCATTGACAATGGGGCCCACAGACCTGATTTTGGCCACAAACTCGTCGTTTATTTCGGCCAGTCTATTGCCGTCTGCTGCTGACATGAAAGCAATCCGCAGCCTTTCAGGGTTAAGACCCAGGTGGGCCAATATTTTTTTGCCCAGGTGGGCCGTGGCAAATGCATCAAAATTTCCATGGGTGATATAGTTGCATTCGCCCAATCGGCAGCCGCCGATCAACACGCCGTCCTGCCCGTTGGCAAAAGCCCTGAGGATAAATTCCAGGTCTACCCTACCGGTACACATCACCCTGACAAGTCTTATCTCACTCGTATATTGTAGTCTGGAAACTCCAGCCAGGTCAGCAGCACCGTAGGCTCACCAATGGCAGACAAATCCCAGTATTTTAGGTTGGAAATCAAAAGTGTTGCTCATTGAAGCGTTGCTCCTCTGTTCAATTCCTAATGTTAGGTTGTCACTCAAAATTCAAGAAACCAGGCATCGGGTTGCAAGTTCCATGTTGCATTGTAACGTTTTAATACTTAATAATTGGACATTGAATAAACAATTTTCAAGTGTCCTCTGCGGTTCTGCAGCTCTAAAGCTCCGTCTTCTGGGGCTCTGTCCTCTGGCTCTCTGCTACTTTCTATCCGATCAAGCGGCGTCGATCTGGCTCAAAAGTTCTTCGTCGGTGAAATGCTTCAGTACAATGGCATGCGTGGGGCACTTTGCATTGCAAAGACCGTCCCCTTTGCAAAGAATGGGGTTTACCCACGCCTTTTTGCCCTTGGCCGTGTCCACGAACTCAATGGCATCGTATGTGCACGCGGTGATGCATGCGCCACACGATACGCAATCCTCCTCGTTCACTGCACAGACAGACCCCGAAGCAGTGACCGTATCGTTGGCAAGCAATGTCAGGACCCTGCCGGCAGCCCCATAGGCCTGATTGATGGTTTCCTGAACGTGTTTGGGATAGTGCGCTGTACCGCACAAAAACACGCCATCTGTTGCGAATTCCACCGGCCTCAATTTGACATGGGCTTCCTTGAAAAAATTGTCCGGACTCAAGGTGACCTTGAATTGCCCGGCAATTTTTTGAGTGGATGCAGAGGGGATCACGGCGGCGGCCAAAGAAAGGATATCCGCGTCCAGTTCAAGCCCCTGGCCCAATATGTAATCCGGCAAAGTTACCCGTATGATTTCTTTACCACCTTCTTTGGTAGCCTCCACCTGGGGCGGATCGTCCGGCGCATAGCGAATGAACCTTACATGTTTGTCCGAGGCTTCCCTGTAATAATCCTCCCTGAATCCATAGGTCCGCATATCCCGGTAGAGAATGTAAACATCCATCTCCGGATTTATCTGCTTCAGTTTCAAGGCGTTTTTAACGGCATGGCTGCAACAGACCCTTGAACAATAGTTCCTTTCCTCGTTACGGCTGCCCACGCACTGGATCATAACCACACTGCGGGCATTCGTAACCGTCTCTTCCTTTTGAGCGATGAGCTCTCCCAGTTCCATGTGGGTGACCACCTTTTCATCTTCGCCATACAAATATTCAGTGGGCACATATTCTTCGGCACCGGTGGCCAGCACGGACACCCCGTGCTGTATGGTTTTGACCCGGCCTTCGCTCTCCAGCGTGGTGGTAAAATTTCCCAGATAACCGGCGACTTCCTGGATTTCAGCTGCATGGGACACATGAATCATGGGGTTGCGGTAAACCGCACTGACCATATCCTGCAGATACGCCTGAACATCCATCCCCTCGATGGTGGTGTCCAGCCGGCGTGCCATCCCGCCGAGATCTTTGTTTTGCTCTACCAGTTGGACTTCATGTCCCTGGGCGGCAATGGAAAGCGCACAGGTCATCCCGGCAATGCCGCCCCCCACCACCAGTGCAGTTTTATTCACCGGCAGGTCGAACTCCTGTAAGGGTTCCAGGTAACGGGCCCTGGCCACGGACATGCGGACAATGTCCTTTGCTTTTGATGTGGCTTCTTCCTTTTGCCGGGAGTGTACCCAGGAGCAGTGTTCGCGGATATTGGCCATTTCGCAGTAGTATTGATTGAGGCCCGCTTCCCTTAAGGTATCCCGGAACAGCGGTTCCAGCGTTCTGGGGGAACAGGCGGCAATGACGACCCGGTTCAACCCCTTTTCCTGGGCCAGATCGGTAATTTCCTGGGCAGAATTCGTAGCACATGAAAACAGCTGTTCCTGGGCGTAAACCACGCCGGGCAAGGTCAAGGCGTATTCCACGGTAGATGGCACGTCAACGACACTGCTGATGTTGGCACCGCAGTGGCACACGAAAATACCCACACGGGGCTCCTCCTGGGAGACGTCCTTTTCCGGTGGGTAAACCCTCTCCCTGGCCAGTTTGCCCCTGCGATAATCCAAAAGTTCCCCGCATTGGGCGCCGGCCCCGCTGGCCGTGAACACTGACTCGGGAATATCGGTGGGTCCCTGGAAAGCGCCGCTGACAAAGATTCCTTGACGGTTGGTTTTCACCGGGTTGGTATGAACCGCCTTGCTGAAACCATGCTCGTTGAGCTCTATGCCGTATATGTCGGCCAGTTTTTGATGATCAGCAGGCGGATTCAACCCAATGGACAACACCACCATTTCAAATTCCACTTCCTTGACGCCATTGTCTTGTGTGGCATACCTGACGCGTACGTTACCGTTTTCCGGATTCTCGCCGGCAACGGATGCGTAGCTTCTGATGAATTCAACTCCGGGAAGCTGTTCCGCCCTTTGAAAATAGCGTTCGAAATCCTTGCCAAAGGCACGAATGTCATTGTGGAAAATGGTGCACTCTGCTGCCGTGTCATGGTCTTTGGTCAGAATAACCTGTTTCTGGGTATAGGTGCAGCACACGGCTGAACAATAGCTGTTTTCTCCGGGCGTAACCTTTCTAGAGCCAACGCATTGAATCCAGGCTACTTTACGGGGGCGTTCTTTATCGGATGCGCGCAGGACCTGGCCATCGTACGGACCGGTGGACGACAACAGCCGTTCGTAGTCCATGCTGGTTACCACGTTCTGAAACTTACCGTAGCCGTATTCCTCATTGGTTTTGGGATCAAAGGGTTCGATGCCGTATGACAGGATAACGGCCCCCACGGCAATTTCAATCTTTTCTTCTGTCTGATTGAAATCAATGGCTTGGTTTTTACACACCCCGCGACAGATATCGCACTTATTCTCTTTCAGGAACAGGCAGCTTTCATCAATATAGGACACCAGCGGAATCGCCTGGGAAAAGTAAACGTGCACAGCCTTGTTCTTGGATATTTCCTGGTTAAAGACGTCAGGGTATTCCATGGGGCAATATTTAACGCAGGTTCCGCAGCCGGTGCATTTATCCTCGATAATATACCGGGGCTTCTTTCGAAGGGTGATTTTGAAGTCACCTGCCGAGCCTTCTACACGGTCTACTTCGGTGTATGTCAAAACTTCTATGTTAGGGTGCCGGCCGACCTCGACCAGTTTGGGTGAAAGAATTCACATGGAGCAGTCGTTGGTGGGAAAGGTCTTGTCGAGCTGAGCCATATGCCCGCCGATGCTCGGCTCCTTCTCGACCAGGTAGACTTTGAACCCGGCAGCGGCAAGATCGAGAGAGGCTTGTATCCCGCTCACGCCGCCGCCGACGACCATGACATCCCCAAATTGGTTGTCCGCGGCATTTTCAGAAATCTGTAGTCTGACCTCTATCGGCAATACGTCGTTTCCCACGCTTTTTCCCCCTCTAATAGTTTGTACCAAACTATTAGTAAACGCGACTTCGTCGCTATGTCAGTTCGTCAATCCTGTAGTTGCGATATAATGAATAATGGTCAAGTCCTGATT
>JAOZRT010000203.1 GCA_029940035.1 Desulfobacterales bacterium | reverse complement strand
CATGGCCATGACGTCGGAGCCGGCATCCGGCTCGGTGATGCCGAAACCGCCGATGTAGTCGGCGTTAACCAGCTTGGTGATGTACTTGTTTTTAACCTCGTCGTTGCCGTACCGCAGAATCGTGTAGGCGCACCCCAGGGTCTGCATGTTGATCTGAACCCGCAAGCTGCTCGAAGCCCGGGCGATTTCCTCGGTAACGATCATGGCTGCCATCCAGCCCATGTCCTCGCCATCGTATTCCTCCGGTATAACCGTCCCGAAAAAACCCAGTTCGCCCATGGGCTTGATCACTTCCTTGTAGGGAAAGTAGTGTTGTTCGTCCCACTCGTCCGCATGGGGGGCAATCTTCTTGGTGGCGAACTCGCGTACCGCTTTTTTCAGCATTTCCAATTCTTTCGACAGCTTGAAATCCATCTAATGTCTCCTTAACAATTCATATTCGGCAGGGCTGCAGCCCCGGGCTAGGTTGCGCTAAATTATTGCCAAACCATAGTCTAATTTGAAAAAATATACCAGCAAATTCGAAACCCGGTCAAGCTATTTTGTGGCTATATTATAGTCAAAAAGCGCCACCACAATTCACTTAATGAAATGAGGTGGCGCTTTCTAAATAGCGGCGAAGCCGCGTTACGTAACAACGCCGCAAGGCGGTGTTACTTTTAGAGGTATCCGGCAACGCGCGGCAGCCACAGGACCACGTCCGGAAAATAGGTACAGAACAGCAAAACCGCAATCTGGATAATGAGAAACGGGATCACCGCCTTGGAGACGTAAATAAGATCCCGGTTGGCAAGCGCCCCCGTGATATAAAGGCTGACCCCCATGGGTGGAGTACAGTATCCAATCGCCAGATTGACCGTCATGATCAACCCGAAATGCATCCAATTGATGCCAAATGAATCCAGCATGGGCAAAAAAACCGGCCCCAGGATCATGGTTGCGGAGATAATATCCATGAACATACCGATCACCAACAGCAGCGAGTTCATGGCCAGGAGAAAAATGAAGGGAGATTGAATGGTGGAGACCACCAGCTCCGTAATGCGTCCGGGAATATCTTCCAGGGTCAACAAACGGCCGAAGCTTGTTGCCCCGGCAACGAGAATCAAAAGGGTGGCCGACGTCACGGCAGAACTGACTGTGATCGATTTGACCTGCCCCCACTTCACCCCCCGGTAAATAAAAAGCTCAACAGCAAAGGCGTATACACAGGCCACAACCGCTGCCTCATTGGCGGTGAAGACCCCGGAAAAAATACCGCCGAAAATAATCACCGGCAGCATCAGGGCCCAAAAACATTCTATGAATACTCTCAAGACATGGCCGACGCTCGGTACGGGCTGGCGAACGATTTCTGTATCCCCGCGGAAAATAAAGTAGGAATAGGCACACACACCCAGCATAATCAGGACGCCGGGAACAAACCCAGTTGCAAACAGGCCTTCCAGGGAAACGTTGCTGATCATGCTGTACAGAATCATACCGATGCTCGGCGGAATGATGACACCCAGATTGGGTGAAGTGGTCATCAGCCCGATGGAGTACTTTTCCGGATACCCTTTTTTTATGAGCTGCGGTATCATGAAACCCCCGAGAGCAACCACCGTGGCCACTGTCGACCCGGAAATAGCGCCGAACATGCCGCAGGCCAACACCCCGGCCATACCTAACCCGCCGGGCAGCCAGGCCACCAGTGTGTTGGCAAATTTAATCAGCTTTTCCACGATGCTGCCGGCGGTCATGATATTACCGCACAGGATAAAAAACAGAACCACCACCAGCGCAAAATTGTCCATGGAACGAAATATTGACTGCGCCAGCAAAAGAAGGGGGATATCTGTAAAGAGGAGAAGGCCTATGGCAGCTGTAAAGAAAAGACACATGAACACGGGAATATAGGTGGCCATGCAGCCCAGCAGAACCAGCAGAATGATCAAATCGCTTGTGTGCATATAATTGCTCTCCTACTCAAATTTAATCACCCCAACGGTTGCCTAAACAACCTTGGGGTACAGATTAGGCTTGGCCAGCCTGTTTCTCGACGCGCAACGCCTGAATGTCTTCATGCATGATCTGAATGGTGCGGATAAACATCATGATCCCCATAAGAGGCAGGATGGCATATAGATAAGCCAGGGGAATCTGCAGGATGATGGTCTTTTGAAACGTTCGGTACTGCATGACCGCCATCAGCGTGCCATAATACATCATCATGCAGGCAAATATCAGGGTCACGATATTGCTGAAAAAATTCAGCGGCACCTTCAGCTTGGGCAGAAGCTGCACCGAGGCATCGATTTTTATCATTTTACGCTCTTTGATGGCCGCACTGCAACCGATGAAGGTGGTATAGATGATCACCTCACGCACCAGTTCTTCGGACCATGCCAGGGTGTAGTTAAACCCATAACGCAGCACCACATTGATAAAAAGAGCTATCAATGCCACCATGACGGTGATAAACAGTGTCCACTCTTCAAAAAAAGTGAGTATTTTGTCCAGCCGTCCCAGGATTTTTACAAACATCCCCTGCTCCTTAATTCAATGAATAAAAGGGGACCGGTATTCCCGAATCCCCTTTGATAGTTGCATTTTGTCAATATTATGGTTTGTATCCCATATAATCCTGCACTTCCTTCAAGAAATTATCCGGTCGGTAGGTATCTCCCTTGTAGAGTTTGTTGATTTCAGGTGCAAATTTTACATGGGCCACATCGCCTTTGCGTTTAATTACGTCCATACCGGTATCACTGAGTCTGAAAAACTGGATACCATTTGACTTGGCGTTGGCGATTTGATCAGTTTCCTGCTGCACGGTTTCCTGGCGGATCTGGGCACAGACATCGTGGACTACTTCCGTGAAAGTCACCTGCAGATCGGCCGGCAGCTTGTTAAACCAGGCTTTGTTGAAAATCCAGATGAAAAGCCCCTGAGCATAATCGAGTTGGGTAAAATACTTGGCTACTTCGAACTTTTTGGTGATGTTGCATACAATAGGCGTGTGGTCCAGTCCTGTGATAACCCCCTGTTTCAGGGCAACCGGCACATCCGGCCAAGGCATGGCCACCGGATTGAAACCGCATTCTTTGTAAAACAGCTGGTTGACAGCTGCTTCCGCGGTGCGGAACTTGACCTTTTTTGCATCTGCTATGGTTTTCACCGGAAAGGTGGTTGCCCAGCCATAGTTACCGTAGCCGGTGATATCCAGCCCAATGATGCCCTGGTGATCCATGGCCATCATGAAATGGTTGAAAAGCTTTTCATTGGAAGTAAAGCGATCCAATTTATCAAAGGAGTTGACCAGAAACGGCAGGTTGATAAGACCGAACCGCGGGCCCAAATTAGTGGCCGCCACCGAACTGACCCCCATCCCCTGGATGGCACCCATCTGCAATTGATTGAGTACTTCCACCTCTCCCCCGAGCATGGAGAAGGGTTTATAGTCGAGGTAGATCTGCCCGTTGGTACGTTTCCATAACTCGTCACGGATGGCAAACCCGGCATAGACGCCTTTGATGACAGGATGGGAAACATTGGAAACCATGCATTTGTATTTTGCACCAGATGGATCGAAATTGGGTTTCCACGCATCCAGGGACGGTCCGGCTAATGCAGGAACCGTGAACAATACCAAGCTTACTAAACAACATGTTACCACAACCAGTGAACGCTTTAGCATCTTTGCCTCCTTTTTTCTGCGGGATGTCCCAAGGCGCTTGTACTTGAAAATTCCCTTTGTTCCTCCTAAAAATAAACCCCGTTCATTTGTCAAAGATTATTTAAAGCTATATTACAGCTATCCCTCCCATAGTCAAGAAAAAAAGGGCCCTGATTCTATAATCAGGACCCTTTCAATTTTTAAGCTATTAAATATATTTTACGATTATTCGCTCTTATCCTTGGGATCTTCCGCTTCCTTGTCTTCAGGCACGGCTGCCTCGGGAGCGACTTCCTCCGGCTGAGTATCGGCTGCTTTTTTTTCAATCACTTCTTCAGGGGCCACAGCAGTCTCTTGCGGCGCATCGTTCACATCCTCTGCATTACTGCTGCCTACGGTCTCCGCAGCTTCAACCTCAGCAGTTTCAGCGGCCAGCGCCTTTTCTTCGGCAGGCTCTTCAACCGCTGCTTTTTCGACGGCTTTCTCTTCAACCTTCTTGGGTGCTGCGAGTTTGGCCTTTTTAGCAGCTGGTTTCTTCTTGTCGCGGCTCTCGGTGGTTATCAGCTCTATCAGGGATACAGGGGCTGCGTCGCCTGGCCTGTGCCCGAGTTTGATTACCCGGGTATAGCCTCCCGAAACCGAACCAAAACGCTCGGCAGCCTCGTCAAACAGCTTGTGAACCACATCTTTCTCCCGAATGACGGACATGGCCTGCCGGCGTGCATGCAGATCTCCCCTTTTGGCCAGGGTCACCATTTGGTCCGCCCAGCGCCTCAGTTCCTTGGCTTTGGCATCGGTTGTCCGAATGCGATCGTGTTTGAACAGCGAAGTCACCATGTTCCGGAACATGGCCTGCTTGTGACTGCTCGTCATATTGAGTTTTACACCCGCTTTTCGATGTCTCATTTTATCGCCTATTCTCCTTCTTCTGTATCCTCTTCAGGCGGAACGAACCCATCCAGCTTCATGCCGAGGGAAAGCCCCATCTCCGCCAGAACCTCCTTGATCTCGTTCAGGGATTTTCTGCCGAAATTTTTGGTCTTGAGCATCTCCGCTTCCGATTTCTGTACCAGTTGATAGAGTTTGAGTATTTCTGCATTTTTGAGGCAGTTGGCACTGCGGACGGACAGCTCCAGTTCCTCCACGCTGCGGTACAGGTTTTCATTGAACTTGGGCTTCTGCTGTTCGTCGGCATTTTTGTCGGGCTCCGGCTCTATGTCCTCATCAAAGTTGATGAAAAGGGTCATCTGCTCCTTGAAAATCTTGGCGGCATAGGCCACGCTGTCCTCGGGCGAGATGCTGCCGTCGGTCCAGACCTCCAGGGTCAGCTTGTCGTAATCCGTTCTCTGGCCAACCCGGGCATTGCCCACCACATAGTTTACCTTTTTTACCGGTGAGAAAACAGCATCGATGGGTATGGTTCCCACAGGAGCGTCTTCATCCTTGTTGGCTTCAGCCAGCGAATAACCTTTGCCCAGATTCACCACCATGGACATCTTCAGCTGAGAATCATCCCTGAGCGTGGCAATGTGCTGATCAGGATTGAGGACTTCCACACGCCCGTCTTCACTGATGATATCCCCGGCCGTGACGACACCCTCTCCCTTGGCATCGATCATGACGGTTTTTTGCTCCGTGTCGGACACTTTCAGCCTGACTTCCTTTAAATTAAGAATGATCTCGGAAACATCCTCAAGAACGCCGGGGATGACACTGAATTCATGCATAACAGTGTCGAATTTCACCGAGACGATGGCCGCGCCGTGCAGGGAAGACAGAATAATCCGCCGCAGTGAATTGCCTATGGTAATGCCAAAACCTCTTTCAAGGGGCTCGCAAACGAACTTGCCATAAGATGGTGTGCTGTCTACCTGAACCTTATCCGGCTTGATCATGGAGCGCCAGTTTATGAACATGGTGTCATTTGAGGTCATTATGTTCTCTCCAGACTATTTCGGGTCAGAGTGTGGCATGCGGTGACCAGTCACCGGCCCACACCCTGCGCCGTATTAATATTCCTCGATCCGATTACTTGGAATAGAGCTCGACAATGAGTTGTTCCTGAATCGGCATGGTGATGTCTTCGCGCGCGGGAACCGCTGTCACGGACCCCTTCATGCCGTCCTTTTCAAGCTCCAGCCAGGGGGGTACGCCCCGGCGCACAACCGCATCCAGCGCATCGGTGATGGACTGGACCTTTTTGCTTTTTTCCCTGACTTCGATGACATCACCGACCTTGATCAGGTAGGAAGGAATGTTCACCTTCTTCCCGTTTACCAGGAAATGGTTGTGTTTCACAAAGTGACGGCCCTGGGTACGTGAATTGACAAACCCCAGCCGATAGATGACATTGTCCATACGCCGTTCAAGCATGGCCAGGAGGTTGGTACCGGTAATACCCTTCTGGCTGTCTGCCCGCTCGAAAAACAGGTGAAACTGTTTTTCGGAAAGTCCGTACATGCGTTTGACCTTCTGCTTTTCCCTGAGCTGGATGCCGTAGTCCGATGTCTTGCCGCGGCGACGCTGCCCGTGGTCACCCGGTGCGTACCCGCGCCTGTCAAAGGCACACTTGTCCGAGAAACAGCGGTCACCCTTTAAAAACAGTTTCATATTTTCGCGTCGGCAAATTCTGCAGACCGATCCTGTATATCGTGCCAAATTTTCCTCCTTCATTAGAAACAGACAGCGGCTTTCAACGCGTTAGCATTCTTTTATGAAAGCCAAACTACAGAAGCCTGTTATTCCTGTTTGGTGTGTTTCTAATGTATTTTAATTAATTTAATGAATACCTATACCCGGCGTCTTTTGGGTGGACGACAACCGTTGTGCGGTATGGGTGTTACGTCTTTTATCAGAACCACGTTGAATCCAGCCGCCTGAAGCGCCCTGAGCGCGGATTCGCGACCCGCCCCGGGCCCTTTGACGTAAACTTCCACGCTGCGCATACCGTGTTCCATGGCCTTCCGGGCGGCATCTTCCGCAGTCAACTGGGCGGCAAAGGGCGTGCTCTTGCGCGAGCCTTTAAACCCCTGAACACCTGCGCTGGACCAGGAGACAACATTGCCCGCCGGGTCGGTAATCGTCACGATGGTGTTATTGAATGTGGACTGAATGTGAACCACTCCAGTCGGGATATTTTTCTTTTCTTTCTTTTTCGTACGCGTTTTTTTTGGCATGTGCGTTCTGTCCCTGTTTACTATGTTTAATCAGTGTTCATTTTCGATAGGGCAGCTTTCTGCATGATGACTATTTCTTCGCTTTAGCAGCGCCTTTTTTCTTTACAGCCGACCGTTTGGGGCCTTTGCGGGTTCTCGCATTGGTGCTTGTTCGCTGGCCGCGGACCGGCAATCCACGTCTGTGACGAAGCCCGCGATAGGTCCCCAGGTCCATCAGACGTTTTATGTTCATCGAAATTTCAGTACGCAGAACACCTTCGACCCTGTACTCGGCGTCTATGACTTTTCTAATGCTGTTGATCTCGGATTCGGACAAGTCGTCTGTCTTGGTATCCGGATTGATATTGATCTTGGAGAGAATGCGATTGGATGTAGTTCTCCCGATGCCATAAATATATGTAAGGCCTATCTCGATACGTTTACCCCTGGGTAAATCAACGCCAGCAATACGTGCCAATGGTCTTCCTCCTCTATCCTTGCCTCTGTTTGTGTCGCTTGTTGGTGCAAATCACGCGCACAACACCTTTGCGGCGGATTATTTTGCATTTGCTGCACATTTTTTTGACTGATGCCCTGACCTTCATGGCTGCATCTCCTTGTTCAATCACTGTACGGCTCTTTTCGGTTTGTACCGGGTTCATGCAATACCGGCTCCCGCACAGCCTGGTTATTACCTGTGTTCAGGCATTATTTAGAGCGGTAGGTAATTCTCCCGCGAGTCAGATCATAGGGTGACAGTTCCACCGTCACTTTGTCTCCAGGCAGTATTTTGATAAAGTGCATACGCATTTTTCCGGAGATGTGAGCGAGAACCTGGTGCTTGTTTTCCAGTTCGACTTTGAACATGGCGTTGGGCAGCGTCTCGAGAACAACACCCTCGACTTTTATGGCTTCTTCCTTTGGCATAGTGCTCGATGTCCTTTTCAGATGATGGTCATTAATAATTAGTTCTCAACAATTAATTATTAATTATTAATTATTCTTCCGGCTAACGCCTGCCTTTCACACCGCCCTTTTTCAAAAAGCCCTCATAGTGCCTGGTCAACATGTGGGACTCGATCTGGGATATCGTGTCAATGGCCACACCGACCACGATCAGGAGCGCCGTGCCCCCGAAGTAAAAGGGAACGTTGAACCGGCTTATCAGAATGGAAGGCAGCACACACACGGTTGATACGTATATGGCTCCTCCCAGGGTGATACGGGTCAATACCCGGTCGATATAATCTGCCGTGCGCTTCCCGGGGCGTATCCCCGGGATGTACCCGCCCTGCTTTTTCATGTTGTCGGCCACGTCCACAGGGTTGAAGGTTACCGCCGTGTAAAAATAGCAGAAAAAGAATATAAAGCCGACAAACAACATTTCATACACGAGGTTCCCGGGCCTGATGGTATCGGCAATCGCCTTGACCCACGGTATGGCGATGAAACTGGCGATGGTAGCCGGGAACATGATGATCGACGAAGCGAAAATGGGCGGTATAACTCCGGACGTATTGATCTTCAGGGGGAGGTGGGTACTCTGCCCCCCGTACATCTTACGCCCCACGACCCGTTTGGCATACTGGACCGGTATGCGTCGCTGTCCCTGTTCCACAAAAATGAT
>JAOZRT010000528.1 GCA_029940035.1 Desulfobacterales bacterium | reverse complement strand
CACGCCGAAGGATCATTCGCAGCCCAGAAGATGATGCTTCTGGCCGAGGCCCCCATGGAGATGTATAAAAACCGGGCGAGACAGACTATCGGTCTCGATATCTGACGGCATTTTGAAAAGGGAGAAGTTATCATGTTTAAAACACCACTCTGCGATCTGTTCGGGATTGAATATCCTATAATCCTCGGGGGTATGCTGTGGGTCGGAAAGGCCGATTTGACAGCAGCGGTATCCGAAGCCGGCGGGCTGGGAATCATGGGCGCCGGCGGCATGCGCATAGATGAGATTGAATCGGAAATCGCCATGATTAAAGAAAAAACCCAAAAGCCATTTGGCGTGAATATCCCGCTTGTGAGACCGGATTCCGAAGAAATGATAAATACCTGCATTGAAAATGGGGCCTCGATCATCACGACTTCTTCCGGAAGTCCCAAAAAGTTCACCCGCATGATCCAGGGTAGGGGCTGCCGCGTTATTCACGTGATAGCCAACGTAAAATTTGCAAAAAAAAGCGAAGAAGCCGGGGTGGATGCCGTGGCCGCTGAAGGTTACGAGGCGGGCGGGCACAACGGACATGACGAGATTACCACAATGGCATTGATTCCTCAGGTTTCAAGTGCTGTTCACATTCCGGTCATTGCCGCTGGCGGCATATCGGACGGAAACGGATTGGTCGCCGCCCTTGCGCTGGGAGCACAGGGTGTGCAAATGGGAACGAGATTTCTCGCCACCCATGAATCCGCCGCCCACGAGAAGTATAAGCACGCTGTCATCCAGATGGCAGATGACGAAACCAGTGTTACCGGTAGGACTACAATCGGTCCAACCCGGGCCATTAAAAATAAGTTAACCGATATGATTGTTGATGCTGAAAAAGGAGGCGCAACCCCGGAGGAGCTTTTCGAACTCATTGGGGAAGGTCGTTCAATCAAGGCTTGCATTGAAGGGGATTGCGAAGAGGGTTCCATGTATTGTGGCCAGATAGGCGGTCATATAAAAGACCTCAAAAGTGCAAAACAGGTGGTTGAAGATGTTATGACAGAGGCAAAGTCAGCTATAACGTCTCTGCAGGCGTATTTGTAATAAAACCTGCCACAGGAGGTGTACACTTGAAGATCATCAAGGGAAAAACGGCACTAGTAACAGGAGGCTCAATGGGGCTGGGTCCTTATGTCGCAAAGTTTCTGGCGCAAGAGGGCGTGAATATTGCCCTTACGGCCCGATCTGAAGATGCGCTCAAAGACATCGCCCGTGATTTAACTGAACTAAACATAACGGCCCGGGCATATCCGGCCGACATAACAGAACCTGACGCCCGGGTTGAACTTGTAGCGCAGGTAACAAAAGAGTTTGGGCATATCGACATCCTGGTCAACAATGCAGGTATGGAATGGGTCAGCCGTTACACCGACCTTTCATCGGAATTTATCCAGACCATGATCCAGACCAATCAGGTTGCCCCCATGGTGCTAACGCGCCTGGTGTTGCCGGAGATGATCGCCCGGGGCAGTGGCCATGTGGTGACCATGGCCTCTCTGGGAGGTATCAAAGGATCTCCCTATTCAGCGACCTATGCCGCCACCAAGGCCGGTCTCATCACGTGGACCGGCGGGATCAGGGAAGAGCTGCGCAATACCGGCGTCAGCGCCTCGGTCATCTGCCCGGGCTTTGTGGCCCAAGCCGGGATGTTTGCCGCATACAATAAACGCGCCCCGAAAATCACGGGAGAAACAACCCCCGAAAAGGTTGCTGATGCGGTCATACGCGCCATAAAAAAGGACATCGGCCGGATTATAGTTAACCCCGGCCTAATCTGGCCCATGATCTGGCTGGATGCCCTGAATCCGGCTATAATGTACTGGGTGCTCAGGAAATTCGGTGTGTATGAGTTTTACAAGCAACAGGCTGCAGATAACATGAAATAGGCCAAATATAGGCTGAATTACCGTTTGATCAACGGTATGTGCGATTTAGAAAATATCAGGGTTAAGCTTTAGTATGAAATTGTATCAAAGTGTTAGATTATTGTTTTGGTTACAATTATTGACATTCTGAGACCCACCGTCTATATATCACACACTACATAAAAGCCCCGATTTTTGTCTTAGTAAATATATTACATGAAAAAACCATGGAACTTTCACTGTCCGAACGATTGGAATTTGAAACACTACTTTCCGAACTGTTCGCCACTTTTGTAAATTTTAAGGTCGATGAAATCGATGACAAAATCAACTACGCATTCGAGTGTATCGGTAAGCATCT
>JAOZRT010000202.1 GCA_029940035.1 Desulfobacterales bacterium | reverse complement strand
TGGTTGGTGTTGCCATGGATACAGCTGAAATGCTTGCAGGAGAAGGCATACAGGCGGAGGTTATAGATCTCTGCACGCTTTATCCCATTGACAGTCGAACCATTCTGGAATCTGTCGCCGGAACCGGCCGACTGGCCACGATTGAAGAAGGACATGCCACCGGGGGCATCGGTGCTGAAATCATTGCCCGAGTTACCACCGCCGGTCATGGGCTCCTGAACGCACCGCCAATCCGTTTTGCCGCTCCTGAGTGCCCGATACCCTATGCTAAAAACCTGGAAAATAAAATGATGCCAGATCCTGGAAGAATAGCCGAATCAATCCTGAAACAGTTTGAGTAGCCTTTTGTTTTCCGTAAGTGCCTTTTTGTTACTGTGAAGAATGCTCTGTTTTTTTTCACAAGATGGCTTTGTGCTTGATAGGGAAAGCCTGGTTGTTGCCTCTGGGCCTATGGACATTCCAACCTGACGGCTCCTCCTGATTGAAGGTTATGTAACAGAGCTCAAATGCCAAGCGAAAACAATTTGTTATCATAATATCGATAAATCTTTCGAGACAGCTTGAGAGTATTTCCTATCGACTCAATTTGTTAATCTTTGATGTTTAGAAAGTGCGGAATACATCAGGAATTGTCTATCGGGAAAGGACCAATCCTGATACAGGCCTATTGGCAATGGTGCTCGGATCTGATATTGGCAATTCATCTGCTATTCGGCCCGGATCAATGCCTGTTCAACTGGCGAAAATTGTGGTCGGAAGACTTGAAAAACTGAAATCGAGGCACTTGCCGCATAACTCCAGATTATGATTAGGGAGGATCGAACATGAAAGACATATCTGAATTGCTCGGCTGTAAATACCCCATCATCCAGGGCGCCATGGGCGTCATTAGCAATCCTGAATTCGTAGCCGCAGTGTCTGAAGCCGGCGGGTACGGTCTCCTGGCTACGGCCTTTGACAGTGATCCCGCAAAACTCAAGGACCGGGTCGACAGGGTAAAGGCCTTTACCGAAAAGCCCTTTGGAGCCAACCTGATGGCCATCCATCCCAAGGCTTTCGAGTTCGCCGACATCCTGGTCGAAGCCGGGGTCAAAGCTGTGACCACCTCAGGTGGTTCACCCAAAGCCCTGGTGCCGTACCTCAAGGAGCGAGGCATCAAGGTTCTCCACGTGGTTTCCAACGTGTCCAACGCGGTCAAGGCCGCCTCGGCCGGCGTGGACGCGGTCATCGCCGAAGGGTCGGAATCCGGCGGTATGCAGGGCTTCAATGGAGCATCGACCATGGTTCTGACGCCCATGGTGGTGGATGCGGTGGATGTTCCCGTAGTCGCGGCCGGCGGGATCGGGGATCGCCGTGGATACCAGGCTGCGTTCGTCCTGGGTGCGGTCGGGGCCCAGATCGGCACCGCCTTCATCGCCGCGGAGGAATGCATCGCCCACGCCAATTACAAGAACGCCCTGATATCGGCCAGCGAGAGCGACACCAGGCTTATGAACGTGGAATGGGCCCAGTTTCGAGTCGTGTCCACGCCTGTTGCCGAAGAGATGGTGACTAAAGGCGGTCTCAGCAAATCCGAATTCTCAGCCCAGGGGGCCAGTATAGAAGAGACCTGGGTCCATGGTGACCTGGAAGCCGGCACTATCCCGGCCGGCCAGAGCACAGGCATGATAAAGGCGATCCGGCCGGTGCGGGAGATCATCGAAGACATGGTCCGTGACTCTTAGACGCCGATATGCCCGGCGATGAAAAGGATTCTATGTTTCAACGATATGGTATCGTCGCCCAAGAGGAATCAACCCACAGGCCCCTTTCGTTAATGGCGTCTGTGTTGGCCATTTTTCTGTGCATCCTTTTTGGGGCCAATGCGGTGGCAATAAAATTTACACTGACGGGTCTGGGTACATTTACAGCGGCTGCCGTACGTTTCAGCATCGCCGTCATGGCCATATTTTTATGGACTCGTTTCACTGGCCAATCCATTCGCTTCAGAAAGGGTCAAGCCCATCAACTTTTGATCATATCCGTTCTGTTTGTAGCCCAAATTTAAAAAAAAGGCTGGTTATACATCACGGCCTGGTGGGAAATAGCTGCCGATCAAGGCTTTGATGAGTCAATAGAAGGAATATGATTTGGCATCACTGTGACAATTATTTTTGTGATATGTTCTACATGGCCGTAAGTCCACCATCCACCGATATATTGGCGCCAGTAATAAACGATGCCTCATCTGAAGCGACCATCAACACTGCAAATGCAACTTCTTCCGGTCGCCCCACTCTTCCAATCGGATGCAACTCATCCATCTCTTTAAAGTAGGCTTCCTTATCTTTTTGCTTATAGACTTCTCTTTGCAGCATGGGCGTATTAATCACTGCCGGACAGATGGCATTGACCCGGATGTTCTCTTTGGCATAATCCAGTGCCATGGCACGGGTTAAATTAGTCACTCCCCCTTTTGATGCACAATAGGCCGCTTCGTCTGGATTTCCTGAAACACCCGAATCAGATGACATATTTACAATGGTCCCACTCCCCTGTTTTTTAAAATGGGGATACACCGCCTTGGAGCATAAAAAAACACCTTTTAAATTGATATTAATGACTTGATCCCATTCATCCTCAGTGGTCTCTTCTATCCGTTTTTCAAGGTAGATACCGGCATTATTAACCAGAATATCAATTCTATCAAACCGGCTGACAGTCTTTTCTACTATCTTTTGTACATCATCCCATTTAGAAACATCACCGGTGGCAAAATCAACTGCATCTGCACTAATAGTTTCAAGTTGATTTTGGGCAGCATCACATCGATCTTTGAAGCGCCCGGTTATCACAACCTTTGCACCTTCTTTTAAAAAGCGTTCTGCAATCGCTATTCCAATGCCGGACGATCCTCCAGTGATCAGGGCTACTTTGTTTTTAAGCATCATTTTTATTGTTTCCATATTGTGTCAAGAGATGGTCCCAAATTGCGATTACATAGTCAATCGATTTTTAAATCGATCCCAAAGTGACGATGAGACGCGCGTATCTTTATCAGGGAAAAATTTATTCTGCTGGATTCCTCTTTCGAATTAAGTACCGAAAAGCAAATTTTATCGCCGTAATTGAAACGAAATTGAAAAACCATCCACAAATGATTTACGTTTTAAGTCATCGATCTGTTTGATTTGCACAAATTGAAGATTAGATCAAGCCCGGCGATTCCTCCAAATAGAAGATTATGTAACATAGTGAGAAACGCTACAAAAACGAGTAGTTGACATAATTCTTGTGAAATCTAAATACAGTAGAGGAAAAAGATTATCAGGTCTTATTCAATATTGTATCGATCGAGCAACTGAAAATCCTGATGATCTACATGCAAAAGCCAACCTTGGGGAGGCCTATATTTGAAACCAAAAAGAAAGCCCAGATCAATTTACAATATCCATTACGATTTTATCTTTAAAGGGTGTATAGCCTTTACGCCTGAAGATCTATTATCAGAGTTCTTAAAAGATGAAAGGTTCATCGCTAATGATCCTGAAGATCAAGAGATGTTGCGTGTTGTTCGTAAAAAGGATTTGAAGAAATTGCGAAAGGATAAATAGTGGATTTGATAGATCAGTACTTGCAACGAAGCCAGGAGATCATAGGAGATCGTACACGAGAAGAAGTGAGGTATGATAAAGAAGTTTTGAGATGGTTACGGAAAGGGAAAAAAAATCAAAAGGCGATTGAAAGAGCCAATAAAAAATATCCAAAAGAGGCTCTCGAAGTTAATGACAGAACGATCAATGATGTTGCTGCTCATTACGAATATTTATTAGAGCACGAAAATATTATGAAAAAAATGCATTGATGAGATTCAATGTCTTCGGCTTTGGATATCCCGACACTCAATTGGGTCAAAGTGTATTTTAGGTTATCTGGGAGAATCGGATATCGATTTCTCTTTTTTACGATTTTGTAAGAAAATTAGGATATCAGTACCTGGAAATAAGTGGCGGTCGGTGGTGATGTCATTCTCGATTCCCAGGTTATCAGCGGACCAATTTTCGCACGATGATCTCCATTCAACACCGACACATAATTTAACAAATGATGATATCATAATCCGGATAACCACTCGGTTCTGAAGTTAATCTGACCATAAAATATTTGGGCAGAGTGTTCGATGTTTTTAAATTGAAACATTTTGTTCTTGGAAATGGATTGATTATTCTTCTAACATTATACGTATTATCTCTTTATCTGTTTCACGCATTCCGTCACGAGCAAGTCTTCCAATATTGGCAATTGTGTTCTCAACCCCTTTTTTTAAAATCCCGTCCCCACCATAAAACTGCTGCCCTTTTTGATACATGTGAAAACCTAAAATACCGGCTTCAATAGAAACGGCGATTTTTGAAGCGCATGAAGGCTTGGCTCCATCGCATATGATTCCGGATACTATGGCAAGTGCATTGACTATTGTGTGGGCGACTTCTTTAAACCGGCCTCCGTGGAGCCATGTAATTCCTGCTCCAGCGCCAACACCAGCACTAACAGCTCCACAGTAGGCTGATAACCTTCCAATTCCTGTTTTCTGATGTATGGTAACAAGATTGGACACCACTAAAGCTCTAAATAATGTTTCTTTGTCAACGTTCATTTCTTTAGCATATTCGATCACCGGAACTGAAGCTGTGATGCCCTGATTACCACTCCCGGAAACTATCATAACTGGAAGTTCACACCCACTCATTCTGGCATCTGCTCCGGCGGCAGCCATGGCTTTTGACCGTACCTTTATATCATCACCCCAAATTTCAAGCAGGACAGAACCAATGTTTGCGCCCCAATTCCCTTTTATCCCTTCCACTGCTATACTTGTATTATATTCAATTTGACGCTGCAGTAACTCCGCGACTTCAGAAAGCTCCACGGATTCAGAAAAATCAATAATATCTTTCACGTTCATAATCGAACGATCTGTAAGGCTGGACGTATCCAAATCAACACAGTCCTGGCTCTGGTAAACTATTTTTTCATTTTTTGTAATTAATACTATATTGGTATGGAAATGGGAAAGGCGCACAGATGCTTTTGATTCGCCTTCATAAATAGTAATAATCAAGTCAAATTTCAGATTGCTTTTTGATTTACAAACTTTTATCTCTTTGCTCTCAAGAAAAGTTCTGATTTTTATCCTATCTTTATCATCTACAGACGAAATAACCTCAAGAACCTTGTCAGCATTACCCGCAACAATCCCGGCAACAGCTGAGGCTTCGATCCCTCTGAGGTTCCCAGTATTGGGAACAACGACACTTTTGACGTTTTTAATTATGTTGTCACTTGCTTCGATCAAGACACGATCAGGCTGCCTGCCAAGAACCTCTCTCACCTTTGCAGCGGCATATGCAATAGCAATGGGTTCTGTACAACCCATAGCCGGAATAAGCTCCTCCTGCAATATTTTAAGATATGCTTTATACCGTTTATCAGTATTGTCCATTTTTGTTCCTTCCCAAATTTGAATGCTATAATTTAACCTATAAGCACCCAACGATGATTATCCCTATTGTTGAGTTTAGATCGTTATCCGAACCATACCAAACAAAAGCATCTATGGTACCACAATATCCTGTGGTCGCAAGATTGAGGTAAAAACCTGTAGTACTATAAATATCATAAGCGACCTCCAACGTATATGCAAAATATTCGACACTGAAAAATTGCAGATGTTGTAAACTCATCAAACGGCAAACACTTTTTGAAATCTCCGTTTAAACCGCCAGATAAAAACTTTACAAAACCCCTGATGACTCCACTTATCAACAGGTTGGGCAAACCTGTGATACCATCTTTGCACAAGCAGCGGACGCTATTTTGGGAAAGTTGCATCTTTATGTTATCATCATTTCCTTTCCCGAAAGGAATTCCCTTTGAAAACTATAAAGGAAATCTCCTATCCGCTGAGAATTCAGATATGAATCGAACCCAAAATCTATTTAAGCATAGCAACCGATAAACTCACCGAAATATTCAAAATGGTTGTGATAATCTGTGTACAGTTCATGCTTTCTCATTTGGATGTCCTCCTTTTGCTGATTATTTGTACACAGGTTACCACATGGGTTTGACAGATCCGGTCACATTGTTGTAAATTTATTAATATTATTTATCAGATAAAAAGCTGGCAGTTACCAACGAAAGGAAGCTCATGAACCGACTCGAAGTCATACAGAGCCTTTGTACTCAGAATGGTCTTTCTAAAGTCGAAGCGGCCAAAATAGTATCCATATTTTTCGAACAAATGTCAGATGCACTTGAAAAGGGAGATCGTATGAACAAATGATGGCCCCTAAAATTATAGGGATTGTATTAAGCTCAACCGGACATTTCCGTTTGTTGTGACCTGCGGCATCGAATTGACCCTTTGGGCTGATGAATTTACCGATATGCTGGATAAGCTTTTTGCCGACGAACTCAAAATGGCTGCCTTAAGGTCAGCCATGAACCAACTCGGAAAGGATATCAAGGCAAGATATAATACAGGGGCATTGAGCCAGATGAACCCCGGGTCTTTGGATGACTGGTCAATCTATGAGCAGAAAAAACTATTTGGCCTTTTGGGAAACGGGGCATCACGTGTTGGTGTCGAGCTTCTCAATAGTATGGTGATGTATCCGGACAAATCCGAATCGGGAATCTTTTTTGAAAAGGAGAAAAAATTTATCAATTGTCAGCTATGCCCACCAGAAAAATGTCCTTCTCGGAAAATAGCCTTCGACAGTGGATTGTATGATCGTGAATATCGTCCAAGCGAACACTAATTTGTTTTCCTGTCTTTAGGAATCTGCATCGAGTGCCAAGAGGTGGCGGCAGGGCAGGTCGCAGAAAAATTCCTTTGTGATAAACTGCTAAAGTCGAGAATTATCCAACCACAATATTTTGATATTTTCAGAATAATTCAAACTCTTATCTTCAATCATAAAGTTTTTTCATTTACAGGTCTGTTGGAAGGATGCAATCTTCATTAATTCAAACGAAAAGGGGGGCATTCAGATGGTGAAGGAAATTACTGCGCAGGATCTCAATACAGAAAACTTCATTAGTGAGAAAGTTGAAGATATCCAAAGTGTAGTCAAAGACGGAATGGCGATCAATGCGCTTTCGGGGGGTGTTGATTCATCCACGGTTACGATGCTCGGTCACCGTGCCCTGGGGGATCGTCTTAAGACCGTGTTTATTGAAAACGGTCTTATGCGAAAGGGAGAGGCTGACAAGGTTGTAGATCTTTTTAAACGACTTGGCGTTAAGGTTGATGTTATCGATGCAAAAAATGAATTTTTATCAGCACTCAAGGGCGTCACGGACCCGGAAGAGAAACGTGAAGCGATTACTCAGACCTTTTATAAAGACATATTCGGACGCCTCGTCAAGGAAAGTGGTGCTAAACACCTTCTTCAAGGGACTATATTGACCGATATCGACGAGACCGTCGCAGGGATAAAACGACAACACAATGTCTTTGAACAGCTTGGAATTGACCCGCAAGCGGCTTTTGGTTATCAAATCATCGAACCGCTAATTCAACTTCGCAAAGATGGTGTGAGACTGGTTGGCGCGGCGCAGGGGCTCCCGGAAGAAGCCTTTGACCGTATTCCATTCCCGGGCCCAGCACTCGCGGCGCGTGTGATCGGTGCAATAACCCCTGAACGGATAGAGACGGTTCGAAAGGCGACCTCGGTTGTCGAACGGCTGCTCAAGGATACTGGTGCGTTCCAATATATGGCAATCCTGCATAAGGACCGCGTGACCGGTATGCGAGACGGATTACGCGATTTTGGCCAGCAGATCGAGGTGCGTTGCTGGGATAGTGTCGACGCGCGGGTCGCAACACCGACACCGCTTTCTTATGAAATTCTTGAGGAACTCGCCAGTGAGATAATTCGCGAGGTGCCGGGCATTGTCAGTGTTACATATAACATCGCTCCAAAACCACCTTCAACCATCGAAGCGGTTTGATATTCAAGAAAGATTCAGACGCTTGAACCCGAATTGAGCGAATAACGAAACATTCTGTTGTGAATTACAAAGGTAACAGGAGATCAGTCCATGCGAATTTTAAAATGGGGCATCATTGTAACCGGCGTTGCGGTTATAACTGCTTTTGCGGCAGGATATTTTTACCTGCGATCAACCCTTCCTGACTACAATAGGAGCCTCACTCTCCCCGGAGTCAGCCAGGAGGTGGAGATTATTCGAGACTCATTTGGAATGGCGCATATCCGAGCGGTTGACGATGCGGATGGTTATTTTGCAATGGGGACAGTTGCATACCCTGACTATCCACCACTCCTTTGGTCTGAAATCATCTCTGTTGGGTAAAGTATTTGATCTGGGTTCTTTTCCGGCGGATGGCAGTCTGTTCACCGTCAATCCCACCTATTTTAAGGTGTCGCAGTCATATGAGGCACAAGGAGGGG
>JAOZRT010000201.1 GCA_029940035.1 Desulfobacterales bacterium | reverse complement strand
GGGATGCTGCTGCCGGATGATTACATCCGGGCGGCCGCAGCCGCTACCCACGCGGCCGGCGGTCTGTTTGTTCTGGATTGTGTTGCATCGGGTGCCATCTGGGTGGATATGGAAGCATGCGGTGTCGATGTCATGATCAGTGCACCGCAAAAGGGATGGAGTGGTTCGCCTTGCAGCGGCCTGGTCATGCTGAGCGCTCTGGCGCGGGAGAGGATCGATTCCACCACCAGCACCAGTTTCGCATGCGACCTGCTCAAGTGGCTGCAGATCATGGAGGCGTATGAGAATGGCGGGTTTGCGTATCACGCTACCATGCCCACAGATGCCCTGAAGGCTTTTTGGGGCGTGATGAAGGAGACCGAGCAGTACGGCTTCGAAAAATTGAAGGCATCACAGCAGGAACTCGGCGACAGGGTCCGGGCGCTACTGGCTGCCAAAGGAATCAAGAGCGTGGCTGCCAAGGGCTTTGAAGCTCCGGGGGTTGTTGTCGCCTACACGGAGGACCCGGGTATTCAAAATGGAAAAAAGTTTTCGGATCTCGGCATCCAGATTGCCGCCGGTGTTTCCCTGCAGTGTAATGAGCCGGAAGACTTCCGGACCTTCCGCCTGGGGTTGTTTGGTTTGGACAAGTTGCAGAATGTCGATCGCACGGTTGCAACCCTGGAAAAAGCCCTGGATAAAATTTTGTAGCTCCGGGCAGAAGGTTCAGGTATGAAATCAGTGCAAGAAACAGTGGATGTGATTGCTGCCGGGGGGGGCACGGCCGGGCATGTGGCCGCCATCCAGGCCGCCCGGGCCGGAGCGAAAAAATCGGCCATCAAGGCGGGGAGCATGCTGGGGGGCAGCAGCGTCCCTGGCGGTTAAAAAGGGTGTCCCTTCACGGGATATCGACGCCCGGGATATCGTGGCGTTGACAGTCGAACATGGGGCGGTGCCTTTGTAGTAACTGATAACAGCGGGGCTTTTATCCGCCTTCGCAGAAGACCATGGGTTTACCCGTGGGATCCACATGAGGAGTCGTATATGAATTCAAGAGAACGGGTGATGACAGCATTGGCGTTAAAGCAGCCGGACCGAGTGCCTTTTATGGATTTCGTGGATACGGCCATCAAACAGCAGATCATGGGGCCAGGTGATATCGACGAAGCTGAACTGGCCCGCAAAATAGGCATGGATGCCATCTATTTTGTGGATTATGCGCTGCCCACCTTTTGTAAAAATCCTTCAGGTCAAGCAGAAGGTGCCATTGCCGGGGGTCTATCCGGGGAGACCGAGTTCATCGGAGAGGGCTTAATTAGCACAGAAGCGGATCTTTCCAAGATCATCCTACCCGATCCCCATGAAGACAGCTTCTACGATCCAGCCAAACGTTTTCTGGAGCGCTACCATGACGAGGACCTGGCCTTGTATGCGGGATTGAGGCCGTTTGGCATGTTCAACACCTTTTATTCCATGCCCATGATGGATTTTGCCGTGGCTTTGCGGGACAACCGCAAGCTGATCGACACCATGATGGACATGTTCATCGAGTGGAACCTGGTGGTCATTGAAAAAATTCAAACCCTGGGGTTTGATTTCATTGTCGCTTACAACGACATGGCCTGGAAGGAAGGCCCCCTGGTATCACCCCAGGTTTTCAGGGAAGTCTTTTTGCCGAAAATGAAGGTGGCTGCAGATGCCATCACGTTGCCCTGGGCGTTTCACAGTGATGGTGACCTGACCATCGTCATGGAAGACCTGTTGAGCCTGGGGATGAACGCCATGAATCCTTTTGAACCGCCCTGCATGAACCTGAAAACGGCTAAGGAGAAGTGGGGCGACCGCATCTGTTTGTGGGGCAACATCGACCTGGTCAACACTTTGCCCTATGGTACGGTGGAGGAGGTCGAGGCCGAGGTGAAGCAGCGGATCGAGGATGCCGGCAAAGGGGGCGGCTACATCTGCGCTACGGCCAACAGTATCACTAACTTCTGCAAATTAGAGAATGTATATGCCATGACTGCTGCAGTTAGAAAGCACGGAGTATACCCCTTGTGAAGGTCCATCTGTTCGAGAGCGAGCCGTGGGCTAAGGCTGCCTGGCACCAAACCGGAACCCGGTTGGAAAGCATGTGGGTTGAAGGTTTGCTGGCGCTCGACAACTTGGCGGGCTCTGAGAAAGCTGAAATCATATCCAGCGATGTTTCCCTTTTGAAGCCAGCAGTGCTGGAGCCGTTCAAACAACTCAAGCTGATTGCCGTGCGCTCCACAGGGGTGGATCGTATCGATCTGGCCTTTTGCCAAGCCCACAATATTACCGTGTGCAATGTGCCAGCATATGCCGAGAATGCGGTTGCGGAACATGCATTTGCTTTGCTGCTGGCCCTCGGCCGGCACTTGTGTGAAGCCGTTCAACACACCCGCAGGCTGGATTTTTCGTGGGCAGGCATGCAGGGATTCGAACTCCGTGGTAAAATACTGGCGGTGATCGGTACCGGTGCAATCGGAAGGCGCGTAGCCATGATTGCCAGGGGTTTTGATATGGAGGTGGTGGCTGTTGACAGTTTTTCGGACGAACCATGGGCTGCAGCCAATAAGATCACCTATCTGACGCTGGACGAGGCTTTGTGCCGGGCGGATGTGGTTAGCCTGCATGTTCCCGGCATGCCTGAAACCCGCCATCTGCTTTCCGCTGAACGTTTCAAATTGATGAAAAAGGGCGTGGTGATTATTAACACGGCGCGCGGTGATGTGGTGGATGCCCAAGCGCTCCTTGAGGCCCTGGCCAGCGGCAAGGTTGCTGGAGCAGGCCTGGATGTGTTGCCTGAAGAGAACGATCTGCTGGAGGAAGACTTCCGGCTGAGAGTCCTGGAAAGGGGCGGAGATGACTGCACCACCCAGCTGACCAACCATCTCCTGCTGCAGCACCCCAGGGTCCTGGTGACGCCTCACTGTGCTTTCTTTACCAAAGAGGCAACATCACGCCTCATGCAAGTCACTGTCAACAATATCGAGGCGTTTATCAAGGGTGAACCTATCAATATCGTTACCTGATACATGAAAAACACGAGAAAAAGAAAAACTAATCACGAAATTATGAAAGGACGGAATTACGAAAAGTAGATACCCGGGTCCAAAGGGCCCGGCCCTGATTATACCCTATAAGGGTTTACAGCGAAATCCTAAATCCTAATATCGAAATTCGAAACAAATCCAAATATCAAAGGCTCAAAGGTTCCAAACATGAGCTATTGGCATGAGCCTCGGTAACCTCGTTTCGATGACTTGAATTTAGGTCCTTTGATATTGTTTAGGATTTAGATATTTGTGCTTCGAATTTTATTTTCTCCAGTATCAGCAGAGCCTAAGGGCTCTAACCTGGCCCAGAAGGCCAGGTTTTTAATACTGGAATTAAACCGATTTCATGCTTTTTGATTTCGTGTTTTCGTGATTCACGGTCTTAGGTTAAAATGAAAATAGTTCTTAATTTAAACAAATTGTCTATTTAGGGAGCAATTAGGTAATGCGCGCAAGCCAAAAAAATCGTCAAGACAACCCTGAAGTCGACCCATTGCTGATCGGCACCGGCTGGGCGCAGGATGACCTGGGGAAATCCCAGATCCTGCTGGAAAGCACGGCCGGAGACAGCCATCCTGGTAGTCAGCATCTTAAACGCCTGGTGACGGCGGCCAGGAACGGTGTTTACAAGGCCGGTGGAAAACCAGCAATCTATACGGTCACTGATATCTGCGATGGTTTGGCTACTGGCCACGCTGGAATGAACTATTCCCTGGTCTCCCGGGATCTCATGGCCGGGATGGTGGAGGTGCATGCCCTTTCCCTGCCCTTTGATGCCATGGTCACTTTTTCATCCTGTGACAAGGCTGTGCCAGCCCACTTGATGGCCATTGCCGGCCTGAATATCCCGGCTCTGCACGTTTGTGGCGGATCCATGGCCCCAGGGCCTGGATTCTCTACGGCTGTGACCCGCTACAGCACCGCCTCTCAGGAAGGGGTCGATCAATCCGGCGAACCCCATCCACAGGTGAGCGGGGAAGATCTTTTTTACACGCTCAATGCCTGTCCCACCTGCGGCGCCTGCCAGTACATGGGTACGGCCAGCACCATGCAGGTAATGGCTGAGGCGCTGGGATTGTCGCTGCCGGGTAATGCCCTGATGCCGGCCGCGTCAGGTCTCATTACCCAGTATGCGGATTGGGCCGGCCAAGAGGTCGTAAACCTGTTGGAGAAGGATATGCGGCCCAATGATATTCTTTCCCAAAAGGCATTTGAAAACGCAGTCACGCTGCATGCTGCCGTGTCCGGGTCCACCAACGCTCTCCTGCACCTGCCGGCTATTGCCAGCCTGGCCGGGATATCATTGACACCGGAGGATTTTAATAGCGTCCACAAAAGGATTCCGGTATTAGTCGGACTGCAGATGTCAGGCCCGTGGCCCACCCAGATGCTGTGGTATGCCGGCGGGGTGCCCGGGCTCATGCGTGAGCTCAAAGAGCACCTGCACCTGGATGCCATGACCGTGACGGGTCGGACAGTGGGTGACAACCTGGCAGATATGGAAAAGAGCGGCTATTTTGAACGAACCGCTCTTTATCTGAAAAATTATCAGGTCAAACCAAAAGATATTATTCGACCCCTGGATGACCCGTACAATGCCAAGGGCGGTCTCCGGGTTCTGTACGGGAATCTGGCGCCTGACGGTGCAGTGGTCAAGCGTGCAGCCATAACAGAGGAGATGCAGCGCCACACCGGTCCGGCTATACCGTTTGATTCAGAGGCGGATGCTATTGCCGCCATTCAAAAAGGCAACATTTTTCCGGGGGATGTGATCGTCATTCGCTATGAAGGTCCCCGGGGGTCGGGCATGCCTGAAATGTTCCGGACTACCGAGGTTTTGCACCATCACCCGACGTTGGGTGGTAAGGTCGTCCTGGTAACGGATGGGCGTTTTTCAGGGGCCACCCGGGGGCCGGCTGTCGGGCATGTCACCCCCGAGGCTGCCCTAGGCGGTCCGTTGGCTTTCGTGGAAAAGGGCGATCTTATATCCATCGACACCCGTGGGCAGACTCTGGAACTGGTGGGGGTTGCAGGGGAGCGGAAAAAGCCGGATGAGGTCGAGGGTATCCTAAGGGAGCGCTCCCGGCAGTGGCAAGGATTCACGTCTGAACACAAAGGTGTTTTGGGATTGTTTACCCGTTCGGCGGGTGCTACCCAAAAAGGGGCGTCAATGCTAACATAAATTTTCGAGCCTATTTTCCAAAAGACAGTTTTACGGTCGGGCCAGTATCATCCCTCGGCTAAACAGGTTTCCGTGGTATTGGTTACGGGCCTGTAATTTTTCAGTGGTGAATAGGATGGTAAAATAGCGGCGAAGCCGCGTATAATACAAAATGCGAAGCATTTTTTATAGGGGGGAAGGTATGAAGTTTCCAAAAATGATGCGTGTCCAACAGACGTTTGACTGCCGGGAAATTGATGATATCAGCACTGAAGTGAATACCGGCATGGCAACGTTGGAACTGGCATCAAACGTCAAGCCAGGCCAGACGGTTGCAGTGGCCTGCAGTAGCCGTGGAATAACAAAATACAGCGCCATTGTAGCGGCAGTGGTGGCCTCGCTTAAAGCCCAGCAGCTCAAGCCGTTCATTATTCCAGCCATGGGTAGCCATGGGGCGGCCACGGCCGAAGGTCAGGAACGGGTGCTGGCCCATTTGGGCATCACCGCAGCTTCGGTGGGGGCGCCTGTGCGGTCATCCCTTGACGTGGTGCAGATCGGGGAAATCGATCAAGGCATTCCCGTGTTTTTGGACAAACTGGCCTCTGAAGCAGATCACATCGTGCTCATCAATCGCATCAAGAAGCATACGGAATTCGAGCACGAATTCGAGAGCGGCCTCTTGAAGATGATGGCCATCGGGCTGGGCAAGCAGGCAGGGGCGGCCATGTACCACCAGGCCATGCTGACCTATGGATATGCCGATGTCATCCTGGCTATTGCGCGCAGGGTTATGGAGCGTGCCAACATCCTGTTGGGCGTGGGCATCGTGGAAAACGGCTATGGCAGGACCGCTAGAATCGGTGTGAGTGCGCGGAATGAGATCGAGAAACAGGAGATCGCACTGCTGAAGCTGGCCAAATCCCTGTCGCCGGCCCTGCCGTTTGAAGAGGCTGATGTTATCGTCATCGATGAAATGGGTAAGGACATCAGCGGTACGGGCTTTGACACCAAGGTGGTCGGCAGAATAGGGCTGCCCCTGGTTACCCCGGATCCCGAATCGCCCAATATCAAGCGCATCGTGGTGTGCGATCTGACCGAAGCTTCGGAAGGCAATGCTGTCGGCGTCGGCGTTGCCGACATCATCACCCGCCGTCTTTTTGATAAAATCGACCAGACAGCTCTGGACATGAACACCATTACCGGCGTGTGCCCGGAGTCCGGGAAAATTCCGCTGACCCTGAACAGCGATCAGGAAGCCCTGGATATTGCCATCCGGTGTGTCGGGCTGATTCCGACGGACAAACTTAAAATCATGCGCATCAAGAATACGTCATGCTTGAGCGAGGTCGATGTGTCCGAAGGGTATGCAAAAGAGCTCAAAGAACGCGGAGACATGGAAATCATCAGGGACTGGTATGATATGGAATTCGACGGCGATGGGAGCCTGCCGCCATTTTAAAAATCCAGAGAAAGTGAATTGGGCTAGATTATACCGGTTGTCATAAGTCTGTTCCGATACGAGATTCGTATTTATGAAAAATAGACCAGTTTAAAAAGGTGACAACCGCTATGGGTAAACAAGGAACCCGTAATGAATTCTATTGACCAAGAAAAAAAATGGACCATGCGGGACCGCGTCCTTGCGGTCATGGACGGCAGACTGCCCGATCGCCTTCCTTTTATCGACCGGATTGAAATCTGGTACAAGGGTATGCTGGCCAGGGGAACCATGCCCCCGGCGTATGAAGGCATGTCCCTGAACCAGGTCCACAAAGCCGTTGGCATCGGCCGGCAGAAATTTTCAATTCCTTATGCCCTGAAACTGCGCGGGGTGGACATGCGCATCCTTTTCGAAGGTGAATTGATCCACCAGGAGAGCGATCCGGATGTGCGGTATTTCCCGGCCCAGTATCCTCCCGAAGAAATACCCAGAAACAGGCCGGGGACCAGCGTCGTGGAATACCGGACACCCAGGGGCAGCGTGAGTGTGAGCTATGTGTTCGCCGAAAGCATGATATCCCTGAGCGGCATGGAGCCTTACCTGACATCCCACCTGGTCAAGGAGGAGACTGACTACCGCATTGTTGAATACATTCTGGAGCGCGCAGATTTTGTTCCCCTGTATGAGGCGTTCAAGGCTGAAGAGGAGGCGGTGGGGGCGCACGGACTCCTGGTGCCCAGCATCCACCGCATTCCCTTTCAGCAGGCGCTTCTGGAATACCTGGGTGAAATGAGTCTGTTCCAGGCACTGTACGACAGCCGGGAGGCCCTTGACCGGCTGATCCACCTGTTGGACTTGCAGATGGTGAATATCATAGAGCGATTGGCCGAGACAGATCTGCCCTATATTGAATTCGGCGACAATTTGGACGGTATGATGACCAATCCGAACCTTTTCCAAGAGTATTGCATCCCGGAATATCAGAAGTACACTGGAATGCTGCACGACATGGGCAAAAAGGCAGGTAGCCACACGGACGGGAACCTCAAACCGTTGGTGGACCTCATGCCCGAATCCGGCCTGGATGTGTGTGAATCCTTCACCCCCCAGCCGCTCACCGAACTGCTGTTTGAAGAGGCATGGGCAAAGTGGCGTAACGGGCCCCTCATCTGGGGCGGCATACCCAGTGACCTGCTGGAAGAAAGGACGGATCAGGCGGTCTTTGAAATGTTTGTGGAGAACCTGTTGGCTACTGTGGGCCGCAACCCGATCATCGTGGGTGTGGGGGACATGGTCCTGGACATCAACCGCATCGAACGGGTCAAATACATTGCCGACAGAATCGAAGCACATGACCTGGGGGCGTTCTGATCGATATCGGAATCGAATCAATGAACAGCGATTTCGCGATAATTTTTTTTCTTCAGTCTGGATTTACCCGGTTTAGCATCCCGCTATTTCTGAGTCGGCTGCCTTCACGATCCTTTTCAGCTCCCTGACCACATGATCCTCCAGCGGGGGGACTTCGTGGCTGGACAGAATGTCCTTCACGTTTTCCTCAGCTCTTTCCGAGAACCGTTTGCCGTTCTGCTGCCAGGTGGAAAAGTTATGATAGCTGAATATGGAGGGGGAGAACAGGGCCTGGCTGCGGAAATTTTCGATCGTGTGCCTGTCTTCCAGGAAGTTTCCTTTGGGGCCCACCCGCTGGATACAATCCAGGGCCAGGGTGTTTTCGTTGATGTCAAACCCTGAGAGCAACCGTTTGGTGAATCCGGTGATTTCGTTGTCGACGACCAGTTGCAGGGGGCTGAAGGCCATTCCGCCATCGACGTTGCCGGCACCGCTGACGATGTTGGCGCCGGCCAGGGCGGCAGCCT
>JAOZRT010000527.1 GCA_029940035.1 Desulfobacterales bacterium | reverse complement strand
TGTTAAAGCCATGGTTTATCCTTTTACGCGTTTACCCCATAGATTTTTTGCCATAGGGTTTATTCAGCCAACCATTGATGCGCTTCACCCAGTGACCGGAAGACTTGAATGTCGTGGGAGGGCCCTAGAAGTTCAAGATAGGTAGTGTACATTCTGGCTAAACCAAAAATAAAATCCGAGGTTGCCACGAAGGCTGTTTTCCCGTTAGCCTGGTTTCTTAAATTCAGGTTGGTCTTGGCAAGCGCGGCAATCCTGTCCATGTCCTCAGCTTCAAAACGATCTTCAGGGTAGGCTTCGCAGTAGTCCCACAAGATATTTTTTTCAGGCGGATCGTCTTTGAATCCTTTGACGACCTCAATAATCTCTTCAAATGTTACGCCACCGGTGGCGGTCAGTGTGGTCAACTCTTTCGACGAATCTGTGTGGGATGAAATGGGCATGGCGACTCCTTCCGACATCGTCACCTATATAAAGCGGGAACCTGTATAATGAAGGGTGTCCGGTTTCCGATACTCTGTTTTGATCAGTTGTGTTTCTGGATGATGATTTCCTCCAAAGGCCTTTTGGGGACATGGTGCACATTGTTTTCATCACGCCAGTATTGGATGCCTTCGCTGGATTCGATGTATTCCAGCTTCACTTTCTCCGACGGGCGCCCAAGTGCCAGGACCAGCAGTATTTCGAACTTGTCATCGATGGACAGGTCCTTGCGCAAACCATCCCTGTTGATGGATGCGAGAATGCATCCGCCCAGGCTTTTTTCGACAGCACCCAACAGCATGCTCTGG
Source organism: Desulfobacterales bacterium (assembly GCA_029940035.1). Lineage (GTDB taxonomy): Bacteria > Desulfobacterota > Desulfobacteria > Desulfobacterales > B30-G6 > JAJDNW01. The sequence goes on along the minus strand of JAOZRT010000527.1, from coordinate 1,499 downwards.
CAGGCAATGCCGTGGTCACAAAAGAAATCATTATGAATGCTGGTGTCACCCATCAGGACTACGTATGCTGCAGGTTTTTCACCCTCGGACGGGCCTTTCCAATCCGTCAGATAGGCTGCCCATCCGAGCCTTTTAAATATCAGTTCATTGGTTTGGGGATCACATGACAGGATGTATTTGAGGGACTGGAGGTTGGCGCCGCAGGCGGAATGCCGGGCCAGGTCCACCAGTTCTTCGAGGGTTTCCATGGATATTTTTTCGTTTTGATGAAATCTGCGATAGCTGCGATTTTTATACACCAGTTCCTTGATCATGGCGCCTCCTCAATGCCTATTCAGACAGGATGGAATGTGCGGTGGACACAGATTGCCACAAACGACACCGGGTGTCAATTCAGATACAATTCAGATACAATTTAGGTAGAACCATTTTCATGGGTTGTGATATACGGAAAGTATTCTCAATCAGAAAATCAAACCACTAAGCCAGAAGAGAGTACACATGCAAAGCATCAACGTAATTCATACCGTCAGTTGTCACGCAGAGGGGGAGGTGGGGGATGTCATTGTCGGTGGTGTTGTCCCCCCGCCCGGGGAGACGTTGTGGGAGCAGTCCCGCTGGATTGCCCGGGAGCAGACCTTAAGAAATTTCATGCTCAACGAACCCCGTGGCGGGGTTTTCAGACATGTAAACCTGTTGGTGCCGCCCAAGAACCCGGCCGCCCAGATGGGGTTTATCATCATGGAGCCCGAAGACACGCCTCCCATGTCGGGATCCAACAGCATGTGCGTGGCCACGGTCCTGCTGGAAACGGGCATTTTACCCATGCAGGAGCCTGAAACGCGCCTGACCCTCGAGGCGCCGGGCGGCCTGATTCAAGTAAAGGCATCCTGCTGCAACGGCAAGGTGGAGCAGGTGACCATTTACAATGTGCCCTCATTTGTGGACCGGCTGGGGGCGACCCTGGAGGTGCCGGGTATGGGTTCATTGAAGGTCGACACCGCTTACGGCGGGGATAGCTTTGTGATTGTGGAGGCAAGGGATCTGGGGTTCAACGTGTCGCCGGATGAGGCCCGGGACCTGGTTGAGGTCGGGATCAAACTTACCAATGCCGCCAATGCACAACTGGGGTTTCATCATCCTGAAAACCCGGAGTGGAACCATATTTCCTTTTGCCAGATTACCGCCCCCCTTTTTGAGGAAAACAATGTTCTGGTGGGCCGCAATGCCGTTGCCATTCAACCCGGCAAGCTGGACCGGTCGCCGACGGGGACGGGGTGCTCGGCCCGTCTGGCTTTGCTGCAAAAGAAAGGCTTGATCAAGACCGGTGGCAGCTACATCGGCGAATCAATCATCGGGTCGCGGTTCCTTTGCCGGCTGGAGTCCCTGACCCGGGTGGGGGCGTTGGAGGCGGTGATCCCGAGCGTGTCAGGGCGGGCGTGGGTGACCGGGACCCACCAGCACATGCTGGATGCGGACGATCCCTGGCCGGGTGGATA
>JAOZRT010000200.1 GCA_029940035.1 Desulfobacterales bacterium | reverse complement strand
TCAGTTTTTACGGTTTAGCTGAATATTGAAAATTATTTGATTAAATATAAATCAAAGCGCTAGCGAAGGAGGAAAATAATGCCCTGGAACAAAGAATTTGAATGCATGCCAATGGAAAAGATGCAGAAGTTTCAGCTGGAAAAACTCAGGGAAACCGTAGAGTGGGTTGCCAAAAAGGTTCCTTTTTATAAAAAGAAATTCAAAGAACTGGGCATCAAACCCGGCGACATCAAATCTCTTGAAGACGTAGCCAAGCTTCCGGTGACCATCAAGGAAGACCTGCGCGACAACTATCCCTTCGATCTCTGCGCCGTACCTTTGAAAGATGTTGTCAGGGTGCATGCCTCATCCGGAACCACGGGCAAACCCATCACTGGTCCCTACACCCAGGATGACCTGGATCAATGGACCGAATGCATGACCAGGAATTTCTGGGCCGCTGGTGTACGACCGGAGGATGTTGTCCAGAATGCCTACGGGCACGGGCTCTTCACAGGCGGGCTTGGATTTCACCAGGGCGCCTCCAATATGGGGTGTACCACCGTTCCCACCAGTGCCGGTCTGACCGAAAGACAGATCACTCTAATGAAGGACTTCGGTACCGACATTCTTTGCTGCACGCCATCCTATGCGCTTACCATTGCCGAACGCGCCGAAGAGTTGAAGGTTGACATCAAAGCCCTGCCGGTCAGAGCCGGTATTTTCGGCGCCGAACCCTGGACATCCCAGATGCGCGACGAAATCGAGGCACGCATGGGCATCAAGGCCATGGAAGCCTATGGCCTTACGGAACTGGGCGGCCCCGGCGTTGCCTTTGACTGCAGCGAACAGAACGGTCTCCATGTCAACGAAGACCATTACCTTGCTGAAATCGTGGACCCGGCAACCTTGGAACCGTTGCCCATAGGAGAAAAAGGCGAACTCATCTTCACGTCGCTGCAACGCCGGGCCATGCCCATGATCCGCTACCGCACCAAAGACATCACCCGCTTGAGACGGGAAACCTGTTCCTGCGGGCGCACCTTTCTGAAAATGGACAAAGTGTTCGGCCGGACGGATGACATGCTGATTATCAGCGGCGTCAACGTATTCCCCTCCCAGATTGAATCCCTGCTGCTGGACATAGACGAAGTGGAACCCCAGTATCGTCTAATTGTCCGTAAAAAGGGTTATCTGGATCAGTTGGTGGTCCAGGTTGAAGCCAAGGGTGAAGTGTATAAAGCCGGCAAGGAAAAGCAGAGCGAAGTCGAAGGGAAAATCATGGGGCACATCAAAGGCAACATGGGTATCAGTGTCGAAGTAAACCTGGTGGAACCCAAGTTTATCGCCCGCAGCGAAGGCAAAGCCTTGCGTGTTGTGGACGAACGCCCCAAGCAGCTACGCTAATAAATTTTCAACTTGTCCGTTGAACAACATATAGTGCAATAAACATCAACCATATCCTATATACCTAATCGAATATGTCGGGTATGAAAATTTATTAGGGGGTGTTAATATGAGCAAAACCCCGAGCTTCAAGCCCAAAGCGTTTGCCGTCATTGGCGCCGGGCCGGTGGGATCCATTGTGGCTGCGTTTCTGGCCAGGAATGGATATGATGTCACCCTCTGTGACATCCTTCCGGAACTGATCAACCCTGCCCTGGACCCCGGCATTATCATAGACGGCGCCGAAGAGGTTCAACAAAAAGTTACCCGTGTCTGCACCAGCGTAGATGAACTGGGTGACTACAATCCGGATGTCATCTTCATCACGGTCAAGGCCAATGTCCTGCCCCTGATCGTTTCGGCTATTGAAACGTTTTACAAAGAGGGCACCTACGTGGTCAGCTGGCAGAACGGCATCGACACGGAAAAGGAGATCGCCGTAACCCTGGGTGAACAATCAGCATTAAGGGCGGTGGTCAACTACGGATGCGGCTTGAAAGCACCCGGGCACGTACACATGCCTTTCCATCATCCGCCCCACTTTATCCAGGAACTGCATCCCGACTCACAACACGCGGCCCAAGGGATTGCCGACGCCCTCACCCGCAGCGGTCTTCAGACCGAACACACCGATCAGATCATCTCCATGGTCTGGCGCAAAGGCGTTCTGAATGCGTGCATGAACCCGGTCTGCGCCGTCACGGGGCTGACCATGGCCCAGAGCATGGGCGACCCCATTGTATTCAATCTGGTGGACAACCTGGTCAAAGAGTGCATCAAAATTGCCAGGGCCAATGAAATCAACTTGGGGTGGGATTTTTACCCGCATGCCATCGAATACATGCGCAATGCCGGAAACCATAAGCCGTCCATGCTCATGGACATCGAAAACAATCGCAGGACCGAAATCGATTACATCAACGGCAAATTTGTGGAATACGGACGCCAGGCCGGCATTGAAACCCCGTTTAACATCACCCTGCGCTCGCTCGTGAAAGGCTTGGAATCCAAATAATGACAGGTTCTTGTCCCGTCTATGCCGGTGTTGATGTGGGAGCTTCGAGGACCAAGGTCGCCATCATGAACGCCGATGGCGAACTACTCGGTTTTCACATAAAAAAATCAGGTACCGACTTCAAGGCAACGGCCGACGACTGCCTTGAAAGTTCCCTTCAAATGGCCCAGGCCGCCAGGATTGATATTGTAAAAACCGTTTCAACCGGCTACGGCAGAAGGAATGTCTCCTTTTCTGATGATAGCAAAACCGAAATCGGATGCCATGCCAAGGGCTGCTTTCTTTACTTTCCCATGGCCATCACCATCATCGATATCGGCGGACAGGACAACAAGGTCATCAAGCTGGATCATAATGGGCGGCGGATTGGTTTTAAAATGAACCGCAAATGTTCCGCCGGAACCGGGGCTTTTCTGGAAGAGATGTCCCCGCGCCTGGAAATTCCGCTGGAAGAGATGGACGGCCTGGCAAGGCAGTCAACCGACATGGTTAAACTGGGCAGTTTCTGCACGGTCTTCTCAGCAACCGAAGTGCTCGAAAATATCAGAAACGGAAAAAAGGTTACGGATATCGTCAAGGGGTTGTTTTATTCCGTCATCAAAAGGGTTATCGAAATGGACGCCTTCACGGAAAATGTGGTCATGACCGGTGGCGTCGTGGCCCACAACCCTTTTCTGGTATCCATGACGGAAGAGTATATCGGCCAAAAGATCCTTGTTCCGGAACATCCCCAGTTGACCGGCGCCATCGGGGCAGCCTTGTACGCGATGGGATAGGATTTTGTTGCGCGTTACAGGTTGCGCGTTACAGGTTGCGGGTTGCAGGTTTGGCATCTGTTGACAGCTATCATCTAAAAACCAATTGACCCGCAACTTGGAACACGCAACCGTTATTGAAATAATTACCCATATTTCTTTACCTGCCACCTCTTTCGAAATTGTAATATAGGAGAAAAAAATTATGTCTGATGAAAAAAAACCTGTCATTCGTCGGCTGACTACGTCCAAGGACATGGGCAAGTTCATGGCCGACTACTATTATGAACTCGATGATGCCGCCAAAACCGGTAAACAGAAAATAGCCTGGTGCACCAGCGTGGGACCGGCTGAAATTCTCAGAGGGATGGGGTTCTTGACCTATTTTCCCGAGACCCACTCGGCCATGCTGGGAACCTCCCGCATGGCCACCGATTTGATCCCCAAGGCCAATGCCATTGGGTACTCTCCGGATATCTGCTCCTATCTCACCGCCGATATCGGCGCTTTTCTGGAAGGGGTCACCCCCCTGGCCAAGGTATTCAAGGGTATCGAAAGCCCCCCTAAACCAGATGTCCTGGTCTTCAACACCAACCAGTGCCGGGACGTACAGGACTGGTTCAACTGGTATGGTGAGAAATTCAACGTGCCGGTGGTGGGGGTGCACTCCTATGTAGGGGTCGGTGATGTCACGTCCGCCCACGTAACCTCCATCGCCAAACAAATGGAAAACATGGTGGAACCCCTTGAAAAAGTAGCCGGCAGAAAGCTGGACATGGATGAATTCAAGCAGGCCGTGGCGCTTTCCCGGGAATGTTCGGATCTGTGGGAAAAATGTCTGGCCGCGGCAGCGGCAAAACCATCTCCCCTGACTTTTTTTGACGGCACGACCCTCATGGGCCCGGCTGTTGTAGGGCGGGGAACGCAAAAAGCCATCGACGCCTACAACCTGCTCCTGGAAGAACTCGAAGAGCGTGCCGATCAAGGTCTTGGCGCTCTGGAGGAGGAACGCTTCCGCATTTACTGGGACGGCATGCCGGTGTGGGGCCGTTTGGGCATGCATTCCAAACTTTTTGCCTCCCTCAAAACCAATGTCATCGCCTCCACCTACTGCAGCAGTTGGATATTCTCCGCTCTTGATCCGGACGATCCCTTCAACAGCATGGCCCGGGCCTACACCGAACTGTTCATCGTGCGTGGCGACGACTACAAAGAGCAATACATCAAAGAAAGAATGGATTTCTTCAACGTGGACGGCATTATCTATCACGATGCCAAGACCTGCCCCAACAACTCCAATTGCCGGTACGGCATGCCCCAGCGGTTGGCCGAAGAAACCGGCATCCCCAGCTTGACCATCAATGGAGATCTCAACGACTTGAGGCTCCTTTCCGATGAGCAGACCAAAACCAACGTGGAAGCATTCATCGAACAACTGGAGGAGGGTTAACCACATGTTAGACAGCCTTTTCAGACCCAAATCGGCCGCTGTTATCGGTGCCTCGACCAAGGAATTTTCCATTGGCAACCGCGTAATCCGCAACCTTGTAGATTTCGGTTTCAAAGGACCCATATATCCCATCAACCCCAAAACCGATGAAGTCCGGGGAATAAAGGCTTACAAATCCATCCTGGACGCACCGGATAACATTGATGTGGTCCACATGGTAATCCCAGCTAAATTTGTTCCCCAGGCCGTGGAAGACTGTGGGAAAAAAGACGTTAAAAACATCATCATCAACTCGGGTGGGTTTTCGGAAATCGGTCCCGAGGGCGAGGCTTTTGAAAAGGATTTCATGGCCAGGGCCAAGAACTACGGTATCCGGGTGCTGGGGCCTAACTGCCAGGGCATCATCAACACCGACCCCGACGTCAGGGCCTACTGCAACTTTACTTTTACCAAGCCGGAAATCGGCCACATTTCCATCGTTGCCCTCAGCGGCGGGGTGGCTGAAGTGATTCACCAGGGGTTCTCCGCCATGGGCGTGGGGACGCGTATCTATGCCTCCAACGGGAATGCCTGCGACATCACTATTCCTGAAATTATTCAGTACCTGGGAGATGATGACGGCACGCGTGTCATTGTCACCTATGTGGAGGGCCTGCGGGATCCATCCACCTTCATGAAGGTGGCCCGGGAAGTGGCCGCAAAAAAACCGATCCTGGCCATGAAGGCCGGTCGTACCGCAGAGGGGGCCAAGGCAGCCGCTTCCCATACCGGGGGACTGGCCAAGGAAGACCTGGCAACGGACCTGATTTTCAAAAAAGCCGGCGTGCTCACCTTTATGGACGAAGGGGAGCTGATCCAGGCGGCTGCGGCCTTTGCCACCCAGCCCATCCCCAAAGGGAACCGCATCGGATTGATCACCAACACCGGTGGACCGGCGGTGATTGCCACGGACATCCTGGTGGGTGCAGAGTTGAGCATCCCTCCCCTTTCCGATAAAACAGAAGCTACGCTCAAGGAAAGCCTTTTTCCCGAAGCCTCGGTCAACAATCCCGTGGATGTTCTGGCCACCGGCAATGCAGCCCACTACCGTGCCTGCATGGATGCCATGAATGCGGATGACAACTATGATGCCCTTTACATCAATTTAGTGACACCGTTTTTTGTGGACACCGACAGCATCGCCAAAGAGATCGCCGCCGTCAACCAGCAGGCCATAAAGCCCATGGTGTGCAATCTCATGACCGATAAAAACCAGTGGACCGAGACCGTCAGGATATTGAAAGAAGGCGGCGTGCCCAGCTTCAGCCTTCCCGGGGAAGCTGCCCGGGCTATGACAGCCCTGGTGCGTTACAGCGCTATCCGCTCCCGGAATATTGGCCAGCCGGACAGTTTCGACGATGTGGACAAATCCCTGGCCCAGGGGATCATTGACAAGGCCTCAGCCGCCGGCAGCAAATTCCTGCCTTCTGCGGACGTTTACCGGATTCTGGAAGCGTACAAAATCCCCACAGCCGGCTGGCGCATGGCTGTGTCTGCAGAGGCGGCAGCCTCCGCAGCCGAGGAAATCGGATTTCCGGTGGTGGTCAAAGCCGATGCAGCTGCCATTGTCCACAAAAGCGACATGGGCGGCGTGGCTGTCAATCTGCCGGACAGCCAGTCTGTGCAGGCTGCCGTCAAAGATATGCAGGCACGTTTCGAGGCACCCGACCTTAAATTCTTTGTGCAGAAATATGTAGCCGGCGGCATGGAGGTTATCCTGGGCGCCAAGGCCGAACCGGGTTTGGGCCATTTGATCATGTTCGGCATGGGCGGCATTTACGTGGAAGTGCTCAAGGATGTGGTCTTCAACCTGACGCCGGTCACCCGGTTCGAAGCTGAAGAAATGCTCGACACCATCCGGCTCGCTCCGCTCCTGAAAGGAGTGCGCGGCCAAAAGGGCGTCCTGCGGGCCGGTCTGGTGGAAGTGATTCAACGGCTTTCACAGCTGGTGTCGGATGTACCGGCGATCCAGGAACTTGACCTGAACCCCACCCTGGCGTTCGAGGACGAGATCGTTGTGGTGGATGCCAGGATAGGTTTATAAAAAAGAAAATAGTCGTTATTTGATAATTATTCATAAAGTATCGAGGGAAAATATGACCGCCTGGATGAATCTTGGCCAGCAGCTTAAGATGAACGCGAAAAAATACCCTGCTACGGTGGCTCTCAAAGACAAGCAGAGAAGCTTTACCTACCCTGAAACCAATCAGCGGGTAAACCGCCTGGCGCACCGCCTTTACTCCCTGGGACTGTCCAAGGGAGACAAGGTGGCTGTTTTTATGGAAAACAGCATTGAAATTGTTGAAATTTTTCTGGCTACCGCAAAAACAGGCCTGGTGATCGTTCCCATCAATTTCCGACTGGTGGCGCGGGAGGTGGAATACATCGTAGACAATTCCGATGCCAAGGCCTTTTTCGTGGATGCCGAATTTACCCCTGTGATCGATACGGTCAAGGCCAGCCTCCCCAATATCCCCGCTGAAAACTATGTGGCTGTCGGCCCTTCCTGCGACAGCTATCACGAATACGAAACCTTTATTGCCGATGCATTGGATCATGAACCCGAAGCTGAGGTCGATTCCCGTGATACCTGGATCCTGATCTACACCTCGGGGACAACCGGCAAACCCAAAGGGGTGGTGCGTTCCCATGAGTCTCACATCGCATTTTACTTGATCAACGGCATCGATTTCGGGTTTAACGAACACGATGTGTGCCTGAATGTCATGCCCCTGTGCCACATCAACTCAACGTTTTTCACCTTTACCTTTCTCTACATCGGCGCCTCGGTTTACATTCACCCGGCGCGTTCCTTTCAACCGGTGGAGATCCTGCAGATCATCGAACAGGAAAAGATAACCTTCATCTCCCTGATCCCCACTCATTACAATCTGATTCTGAATATACCCGAGGAAAAACGGCAATATGATGTCACCTCCGTACGCAAACTGCTCTGCTCCTCGGCGCCTGTCCGCAAGAGCATGAAGATTTCCATCATCGATTTCTTTTCCGGAGTTGACCTCTACGAGGGTTACGGCTCCACCGAAGCCGGCATCGTTTCCGTGCTGAAGCCCGAAGACCAGTTGAAAAAACTCGGCTCCATCGGCCAGGAGTCCCTGGGAACCGATTTTGTAAAAATTATGGGTGATGATGGTCAGGAAGTGACTGCTGGTGAAGTAGGCGAACTCTATTCAAAAGGCCCCATGCTGTTCGACCATTACTACAAGCTGCCGGAAAAAACCGCCAGTGCTTTTCAGAACGGCTGGTTCAGCGCCGGTGATATGGCCCGCAAGGATGAGGATGGTTTCTTCCAGATTGTCGACCGCAAAGACAACATGATCATCTCCGGCGGAGAAAACATCTACCCCAGCGAAATAGAGGAGGTGGTCGGCAACCATGCATGCGTTTTCGACTGCGCTGTCATAGGATTGCCGGACGAAAAATGGGGCGAACAGGTGGTGGCCGTCGTCATCCCCAACGGCACGGAAGAGAGCGAGATCACCGAGGAAATGATCATGGACTGTTGCCGGGAGCAGATGGCCGGATACAAGCGGCCTAAAAAAATCGTCTTCATCAAGGAAGACGAGATGCCGCGCACACCCACCGGCAAAATTCTGCACCGCAAATTGCGTGATAAGTTCTCCTGAAGATCAGGAGAACTTATCACGCAATTTGTTATATTTTATTTGTTCTATACACAATACTAAAGTACGATACAAAACTGCGGAATCAGCGACCTCCGGCAGAGCCGGAGGTATGAGGAAGGCCCCTCGAAGGGGCCGGCTCTGCCGGAGATCGCTGATTTGTATCAAGAATTTTTTCTTTATGCTTATTTTTTTCATAAACACGTATGATTAAATGATTT
>JAOZRT010000526.1 GCA_029940035.1 Desulfobacterales bacterium | reverse complement strand
GCCAGAATGACATCTTCCATTGTCAGGTTGTAACTGGTCAGCTTGTCGGGGTTGATCCAGACCCGCATGGCATACTGGGATCCAAAGTTTTCAACTTCACCCACACCTGGTATCCGCGACAGTATTTTCTCCAGATTGGATTGGGCATAATCCCGCAAGTCTTCGCCATCCATGCTGCCGTCTTCCGAAATCAGCCCTACGATTATCAGGTAGTTCCGGGTAGATTTGCTGACCTTGACCCCCTGGCGCTGTACCACGTCGGGAAGGCTGGCCATTGCGAGCTGGAGCTTGTTCTGTACCTTGGACCAAGCGAGATCCGGATCGGTTCCGGGTGCAAATGTTAGCTCGACTCTGGCAGCACCAGAGGAAGAGCTGGTGCCGGAGAGATAGAGCATATCGTCCAGGCCGGTCATCTTTTGTTCGATGATCTGTGTCACGGTGTTTTCAACCGTCTCCCCTGAGGCCCCGGGAAAAAATGCATCGATAGCGATGGCTGGCGGGGCGATGGGGGGATACTGCGATATGGGCAGATTGTATATCGCCAGCCCGCCGGCCGCCATCATAACGATGGCGATGACCCAGGCGAAGACCGGACGGTCCAGAAAAAATTTTGATAACATCAGATGCCTCCGTTACTTCGATTCAGCAATCTGCCGAGCCGTGTTTTCAGGTGCTGCTTGCTTCGTTCCACCCTCTTTAAAAGGGACAACTTTCACGATCGAACCGGGCCGTAACATTTGCATTCCCTCGACGATCACGCGATCGCCTGAAGTAAGGCCTTTTGTGACAAGCCACTTGTCGCCGATGGCCCGATCAAGGGAGAGCATTCGCTGCCCGACTTTGCCCTCGGCATCCGCGATCAGCACAAAGGGATTCCCCTTGTGATCGCGGATAACCCCTTGCTGAGGGACAAGGATGGCCTGTTCATTGACGCCTTCTTTAATCACCGCTCGGACGAACATTCCCGGCAGAAGAACACCTTTTGGATTTGGAAAAACAATCCGCTGGATCACGGATCCGGTCGTCGGGTCCACCGTAACATCGCTAAATTGCAGTACTCCCTCCAAAGGATAGGCTGTCGCATCTTCTAGGATGAGCTTAACCTTTTTCTGGTTCATTCCCTCATGATTGAGACCACCGTCCTTCAAACGCAGTAATTCGGTGGTGGATTGGGGTACATCCGCATAAATGGGATCCAGTTGTTGAATGGTTGTGAGAGGAACGGGCTGATACGCCGTCACGATAGCGCCCTCTGTCACATTGGATCTGCCGATACGGCCGGAGATGGGTGCGGAGACACGGCAGTATTCCAGATTGATACGAACCGTTTTAACCCCTGCTTCCGCCTGCTGAATAGCCGCCTCAGCCGCAGCTACCGCTCCCCGGTTGCTTTCCACCTGTGCCTCGGCGGCTCGTAGCATGGACTCGGCAACTTTGGTCTCGGCCACGGCTTGGTCGCGCTGGATGGCGGAGACAATTTTATCTTTGGATGCCTCCTCGTATCGCTGACTGTTTGTCCGGGCGAGTTCCAGGACAACCTGCTGCTGTACCACGTAAGCGATACTAGCTTTCAGTGCAGCCCGTGACCGGTCAGCAGCCTTTTGCATGGCAAGGTGGTTCGCCTTGGCATTGTCGAGGGCTGCCTGAAAGGGAGCGGGATCGACCTGATACAGCACCTGGCCTGCTTTGACATCGGAACCTTCCGTAAACAGGCGTTTCTGTATAATGCCGCTGACCTGGGGCCGGATTTCTGCAATGCGGTAGGCTGATGTCCGGCCCGGTAGTTCAGTGGTTAGCATGATCTTTTGGGGCTTGACCGTCACCGTGGCCACTTCAGGAACACGGGGTGGTGGCGGGGATTCCTGCCGGCGGTCACAATTTGCTGCCAAGAGGCCAGTTAGAGCAACTGCTGCCAGTAAGATTATAGAAACCATCTGATTGAGAAATCGCATGGTGTTTTTTCCTCCTGTTGACAAATTTAACCATTTATCTTAAACTATAATTTAAAATCACTATTTAGCGAACAAAAGCAATTATGTCAAAGCATTATTTTAAATATACATTTTAATTAAATCTTTCACTGCAGCTTTGCTGCGCTTTCAGAGTTCAGGAGTAATCCCATGGCCAAAAGAGAAGACGGCAAAGAAACCCGTAGGAGGTTGTTGAACGCAGCCTGCGAAATATTCGCTCAAAAAGGGTACCATAATGCCAAGGTGGCGGATATATGCAAACGCGCCGGCGCTAACGTGGCCTCCGTGAATTATTATTTCAGAGACAAAGCCAGCCTTTA
>JAOZRT010000525.1 GCA_029940035.1 Desulfobacterales bacterium | reverse complement strand
GACCAACCGGTTTCCATAAAATTTTTAAAGGCATTCGCCGCTGAACGGGCCCTGTCCCAGGGAAACTACCAAAACCCGGATAAAATGCCCGACAAAAATCAAAAAGTGGCCATCATCGGTGCGGGACCGGCCGGGATGAGCGCCGCCTATTACCTGGCGCTCATGGGCTATGCGGTGAGCATCATCGAGGCGCTCCCCATGGCAGGCGGCATGATGATGGTGGGTATCCCCAGGTATCGGCTGCCCCGTGAAGTGATCGACCGGGAGGCCGCCATGATCCAGGAACTGGGGGTTCAATTTCGATACAACACGGCATTTGGGACAGACGTCACCCTTGATCAACTGAAAAAAGAGGGGTTTGAGGCCTTTTTGTTCGCCATCGGTGCGCACAAGGCTTTTAGTTTAGGCATCCCCGGGGAAAAAGATTATCCCCAAGTGATAAAATCGATTGACCTGCTGCGCAAGGTTGCTCTCGGGGATCGTCAGATGCCCGGTAAAAAGGTGGTTGTCATCGGCGGTGGTAACGTGGCCATTGATGCAGCACGGACCTGCATCCGACTGGGGTGCGACGAGGTTACCATTGCCTACCGCAGAACCCATTCGGAGATGCCCGCCGACATCGAAGAGCTTGAACAGGCCGAAGAAGAAGGTATCCAGATGTCATTTCTAACCGTACCGGTGGAAGTGGTTGGAAAAAATGGAAAAATTACCGCCCTGCGCTGCTTGCGTGCAGAAATGGAATCCCGTGAAGACAGTGACAGAAAATATCCGGTTCCCGTGGAAGGCAGTGATTTTTCCATGGACGCCGATGCCATCATACCCGCTATCGGGCAGAGCGTGGACCAGGAATGTGTGGCAGACCTCTCGGAAATGAAGTGGACACGGCGCAATACCATCGATGTAAACCGGGCCTGCATGGAAACCTCCATGGAAGGGATCTTTTCGGCCGGCGATGCGGTGCTCGGCCCGGCAACGGTTGTCGAAGCCATCGGCGGCGGGAAAAAGGCTGCCGAGGCCATTGACCGGTATCTGTCCGGCATCCCCCAGCCCAAACTACCGCCGGTTCCTGTTCGACGCAGCCGGGTCGATTTTATCGATGTGCCTGCCAGCACCAAGATGAATCTTAAAAAACCGGAGATGCCGCTCTTAAATTATAACCGGCGACGGGTCACCTTCCAGCAGGTCGAGCTGGGATATTCTGAAAACATCGCCCGGGAAGAAGCCCGCCGCTGTCTACGCTGTGATATCTGCCGCCGCTGCGGTGCCTGCGTCGAAGTCTGCCGGGACAAAATGGGTATCAATGCATTGAACCTGGGGTATCTCGATTTTGACAAGCCTTTTCAGACCGATTTCAGGGATACGGCAGACCGATGCATCGTGTGTGGCGCATGTGCCGAGAACTGCCCCAATGATGCCATGCAGATCAAGGATGTGGGCCATGAAAGAATCCTGTCCATTTGCGGTACGACATTGAACCGGCTCAAACTCGAATACTGCGACATCTGCGGGGATGCTCTCGGGCCTGCAAAATATCATGACTACATCAGCAAGCGGCTCAACACCCTGGCCAAAGTTGCGGATGGCAGAACGATATGTGTCGCCTGTTCGCGAAAAATGGCGGCCAAACAGCACAACGAGGAGATTATTCCTCTCAGATAAACAATTTAGGAGGCTACTAATGTTCCGACGAGGAGACAAGGTGGAAATATTCAAAACCTCGACCGATGAGGGGTGGCAGGATTACATGGACGAATTTGTCGGCCTGCATGGGATTATTACCGATCCGGACACGGCGATTAACGATCCGGACGCACTGATTGAAGTAAGCCTGGTTGACAAGGGGACGCACCGCCTGCCCCAGGACTGCGTTCGCAAAATAGATTAACAAGAGTGGAGATGCATTCATGGTTACGATAACGATCAACGGAAAGACATGTGAAGCCGATGAAGGCAGACGCCTCCTCATGGTTTTAAACGAATTGGGGGTAAAGATCCCCAGTCTTTGCTTTCACCATGCCCTTACGCCGGCAGCATCCTGCAAGCTGTGTGTGGTGGAAGTCCAGGAAAATGATGGCCCTCCAGCCATCAAACTCTCCTGTGCCATCAAAGTGAAGGGCGGCATGACTGTGGTCACCGAAAGTGCCATGATTCACCAGCAGAGAAACCGGGCCATTGGAAATCTCCTTTCCATGGCGCCCCAGTCGGAAGCGCTTTTGAAAATCGGTGCGGAGTTCGGTCTGACCACCGGACGCGTGCCGGATGGATGCATTCGCTGTCGACTATGCGTTAGGGT
>JAOZRT010000199.1 GCA_029940035.1 Desulfobacterales bacterium | reverse complement strand
GATTATCTCTGAAACTTCTGTCTATGTAATGGATCTTCTTTGTGTCCTTTGTGTCTTGTGGTTCAAAATCTTTTTCCGGTCTTCTGTTCTCCGTTCTCTGGCCTCTGGCACTCTGTCCTCCGTCCTCTGTGGCTCTGGCATCTGGGGCTCTATATGCCTTTGTGGTTCGAAATGTTGCGGTCTATACCACCGGCTCCCTGTCCACCGCCAGCAGGCACAGCATCTCCGTCGCGATGGTGGCGGCGGCCAGGGCGGTGATGTCGCTCACATCGTAAGCCGGGCTGACTTCAACCACGTCCATGCCCACATAGTTGAGGCCAATCAGATTACGCAGAATTTCAAGGGCCTTTAAGGAGGTCAATCCACCGGGGACCGGCGTGCCGGTACCAGGTGCATACGCCGGGTCCAGACAGTCGATGTCAAACGTCAGATAAACCGGGTTGTTGCCCACGGTCTGTTTGATGGCCTGCGCTGTTTCTTCTGCGCTGGTGTTCATCACCTCGGGGGCATGTATGATCTTGACACCGTGGGTGCTTTCGTTGGTAGTGCGAATCCCGATCTGGATCGAGGCCGCCGGGTCCACCAACCCTTCCTTGAGAGCATGATAGAACATGGTGCCGTGGTCTACCCGTTTTTCCTCCTCCTCCCAGGTGTCGGAATGGGCGTCAAAATGCACCAGGGACAAGGTTCCGAACTTCTCCGCATGGGCCTTGAGCAGGGGGTAGGTTATATAGTGGTCGCCGCCCAGGGTCAGCATGAAAACGCCCGCAGCCACAATCTGGCGGGCATGGTCGGCTATGGCCTCGGTGATGGTTTCCGGTTTGCCCGGATCAAACATGCAGTCGCCGTAATCAATGACCGCCAGTCGCTCGAATGGATCAAACGGCCAGGGCCAGGGCGGCACCCAGGCCAGGTGAGCGGATGCTTTGCGGATGGCGGCCGGTCCGAAACGTGTGCCCGGCCGGTCAGTGACCATCAGGTCCAGAGGCACGCCGCTGACAGCCACATCGGCTTCCCTCAGATCCTTGGTGTACTTGCGGCGCATAAAACTCAACACACCCGAGTAGGCGGGTTCTTCACTGATACCATAAAGGCTTCCGGGGGTAATGGCATTGTCAATGGTGTCCAGCGGCATAAGGTGCCTCCTTTTTTTTACCTGAATCTTGCATGTTAAAAGCGTTAAAGAATCGATAGGACGAGACAATTCACAATCATGATCCATGCTTGGTTGTGCGCGGCCGAGCATGAAAATTTGTGCTGATACATGTTTCTAATGTGTATGATTAATTGTGAGAAAAATCGATCTTATTTTTAAATTTTCATGTATTGATGTAAAAAGAATATACAAAATATTTGGTGACAGTAAATGTTCAATGCTCGTTGTGCGCATCAGGGCATGAAAATTTATGGCATCCTTGGGAGGAACAATGAGATTTTTGAAAAGCCTGCTGGTCTTTGTGATGGTGCTGTCCATGCTACTGGTGGTCGTGGTGGTGCTTGCCGTTACCGGCGGATACATCTACCTGCATTTGCAGAAACCCCAGTGCGCGGGAGAGGTCTCTGTGAAAGGCATCAACACCGAAGCCACGGTGTACTTTGACGACTTCGGCATTCCCCACATCTATGGCTCCTCTGAAGAAGATGTCTACTTTGCCCTCGGGTTCGTGCATGCCCAGGAACGGCTGTTTCAGATGGAGATGATGCGCAGAACGGCAGCCGGCCGGCTTTCCGAGATTCTGGGGCCGGACTTGCTGGAAACAGATATATTCTTTAGAACCCTGGGAATAGACCGCCAGGCCCGGCAATCGGCCGATACGTTTTTATCGAAGCGCACCCAACCCTATCAGAAAGCAGCCTTGGCCTACCTGGCCGGTATTAACCAATACCTGGATAGTGGCAAGCGGCCCATCGAGTTCGCCATCCTCAATATCCCCAAGCAGTATTTTACCCCTCGGGATGTTTTTCTGGTGGCGCGCCTGATAGCGTTCGGTTTTGCCGAAGGATTCCGCATGGACCCCCTGATCACCAAAGCCTATCAAAAGCTGGGCCCTGACTACCTGAAGGACTGGGCCATCGATTGGGTGCCGGGGGCTGAAAAGATTCCGGTGTTCAAACCGTCGACTGTATCGGCCGCCGACGAGATCGGCACCCTGGTGCACCGTGTTATGAGCGGCCTGCCCATCGCCCCCTGGATCGGGAGCAACGGCTGGGTGCTCTCGCCGGACAAAACGACTTCCGGAAAGGTTGTTTTCGCCAACGACACCCACATGACCTATGCCCAGCCGTCGGTCTGGTTCGAAGCACACCTGGAATGCCCGGGTTTCAGTTTTTACGGCAACCATGCCGCCGGCATCCCCTTTGCGCTCATCGGCCACAACCGTTTTGCCGCCTGGGGGCTGACCATGTTCGAAAATGACGATATCGATTTTTTCCGGGAAACGGTCAACCCGGAAGATCCGGATGAGGTGTGGGTGGACGATCACTGGGAACCGTTCAAGAAACAGAAAAAGGTGATCCGGGTCAAGGGGGAAGCGGACGTAACCATTACAGTGCGCAGCACGCGCCACGGCCCGATCATCAGCGATGCCAGCCAGACCGTGTCGGCCATGGAAACGGCGCCTGTGTCGGTGTGGTGGTCGGCCGCGAATCTGCAGTTGAGTTCAATTATGTCCTTTTATCAGTTCGCGCATGCCAAGAGCATGGACGACGCCCGTAATGCCGCCGCCCTGATCGATGCACCCGGGCTCAACGTCATGTACGGTGATGCCGACGGCAACATTGCCTGGTGGGCCTCCGCCAAGCTGATCAGGCGCCCCGCACACGTCAATTCAAAACTGTTTCTGGATGGGGCTTCCGGCCGGGACGAACCCCAGGGGTGGTATGCTTTTGAAAAAAACCCCAGTTCGGAGAACCCGCCGTCAGGATTTGTCTATTCGGCCAACAATCAGCCTGCGGGGGTGGACGGTGTGCTCTATCCCGGCTACTATGTTCCTGAAAACCGTGCGCGACGAATCAATGAGTTCCTGGATACCCCCAGGAAATGGTCGGTTAAAGAGATGCAGTCCATGAGCATTGACACGATTTCTGCTGTGATCCCGACAACCGTAAAAGAGATTCTGAAGACCATTGGGGATGATGCCGTGGTCAGGAAATCTGAAACCCACCAACAGGCGCATCAGATTCTGTCCCAATGGGACGGCGGGCACGCCATAGATGCCGCCGGACCGGTGGTGTACTACAAGCTGCTCTACACCATCATGGCAAATGCCATGGTTGACGAACTTGGCAAAGAGGATTTCACGGCCTTTGTGTCCACGCACCTCATGAAGCGCACCACTGCGGTGTTCATTCCCAACGACAATTCCCTGTGGTGGGACGACATCACCACTAAAAACGTCAGGGAAACGCGCCAATCGAATTTCATCAAATCCTTTGACCAGGCCGTTGCCGAACTGAGCGCTCAACTGGGAGAAGACACGGCTGACTGGCAGTGGGGCAAAGTCCACACCATCGAACACGGCCATCCGCTGGGAAGGAAAAAGCCCTTGGACAAATTTTTCAATGTGGGGCCCTTTCCGATAATGGGAGGCAACGAAGTGATCAACAACCAGGGGTTCAAATTGAATAAAGACGGGCAATATAAGGTTGCTTTCGGTCCGGCCCTGCGCATCTTACTGGATTTCGCTGATGTGGAAAATTCCATCAGCGTCAACCCCACCGGCCAGTCAGGACACATCTTGAGCCGGCATTACGACGACCAGGCTCCGCTGTTCAACAGCGGCAGGTTCCGCAAACAGATGATGAACCAAGAAGAAATTCAGAAGACCTGTAAAAATGTATTGCGGCTTTTGCCGGCAAATTGAAAAAAATAAAGGCAATCACGAAAACACCTCTGCGTTCTCTGCGCCTCTGCGGTGAAAGCGCTTTATCTTAGCACATAGCTTTAGGCTGTGTGCCTCCCGATAAAAGCAACAACCTGCCGGACGTATTCCTCGGGATAGTGCTCGAAGATGTTGTGCCCGCACTTGGGGAATACCGCCAGTTCGCCGTTTTTCAGATGGCGGTAAAAAGCCACCCCCTGCTCCACTTCGAAAAAGTGGCCCCGGTCGGCATACATTACCAGGGACGGACAGGCGACTTCCCCAATGACCGGTCGCAGGTCGAAAATTCCCGTGCCATAGCATCCGCCGTACCGGCTGCAGAGGTTGAAAAAATGCGCGGCCCTTTCCGGGCCGTGCCAGTAGACATATTTGTTCTGGATATCCACAGGCAGCAGATCAAAGGAAGCCGGAAATTTCTGTTGGTTAAAATCCTCCAGCAAAATGGTGCTGTAACAGAAAGTGCTGGCCGTTGACAGCGTCTTGACCTGTTTTGGATAACAAACGCTATAGTCCACCCCCACGACCCCCCCTTCGCACTGGCCCACGATGTGAAAGCGTTCCACACCAAGGGCCTCCACCAGCAAGGCCATGGTGGAAACACTGTCGGCCCTAAAGCCGTCGCCCGTGTAATAGGCCTCGAAATCCTCCCCTTCGTCGGATTGGCCGTAGCCCCTGCGGTCATACATCAGGATGCGATAGCCCGCTTTCACCAACCGGGGGTAGATCCCCTCCCACATTTTGGTGCACGAAAAGCCGTTGTGCAACAAAACGATGGTTTCCCCCGAACCATGGGTTTCATAATAGATGTTGTGATTGTTCAGTTTTATGAAAGGCATACATCCTCCCTGTCGAAGCTCATATCAAACCTTGCATACAATGGCAGTGGGTGATATCAAAACACCTACTTTTAATTGACCCTAATGTTGCAAAAGCCTGAGGGCTTCAGAGCCAAGGCGACAAGGGCGAAGTCGTATTGGTTTACGTAAGGATCGATTGTATGCGCATCATTGCCCTCATCGCCAGCATCGGCGTTGCCCTTCAAACCATCATCACCTTGTATTCTGGATCCGGCTACTGCCCCACCCAGGGATGCCAGGTGGTGGTGAGTCTGACCCTTATCCCGCCCCTGTGGATGAATTTGCTGGGTCTCATCTTCTTCCAGGCAATATTCTGGTCCCTGAAAACCTTGAAAGGCAAAACCTTTTTCAGTATTGACCCCACTGGGCTCCTGCTGCTGAGCGGCCTGGTTTTCGATGCATCGCTTTTAGCATATCAGGTATTTGTGGTACAGACCTTTTGCGCTTATTGCCTGGTGATATTTACCTTTGTGCTGGCCCTGAATATCCTCTACGGCCTTCGTCAAGCCGTTTGGGGATTGACGGCACTGACGGTGATTCTGTTTTCATTCTCAATTTTGAGCTTCGCGCCTATCGGAGGCCGACCAGACAGTTTTTCATTGAAGGCTGCGGCCTGGGGCGTCCGTTCCTGCTCCGCCCCCACCAAGGAGGTCTATCTGATTTTTTCATCGACCTGCCCCCATTGCCAGAAGGTCATTCAAAGCCTAAACCAATGTAACAGCTGTGACCTGTATCTCAACCCCATTGACGACATCGCTGCGCTGAACCTCGAAGGCATAGAGCGCATCGACACCTTTACACCGCAGACCAACCGCCGCATGCTCGAACTCCTGGATATCGACACCATTCCGGTCTTGGTGTCCAAGAGCCCTGACAGCTATGATATCATCAGGGGCGAAGAGAACATTCTGAACTATCTCAGCAGCGCCTGCTTTACGGATGAGGATGTTTTATACCTGGACAATCCCATCAGTTCCGGGGATGAGGGCATTACCGTATTCAGCGGGGAATCCGGGGAATGCTCCGTGACCATCGACTGTCCTGATGAAAGCAAATAGGCCGTCCAATCACACACGATTCTGTTACGTTTCCCACCCCCACTCCTTATAATAATCCAACTTCATCTTCTTTGCCTGATCAATGGTTAAAGGCTTGCCTGTAATGTAATCTTTAAACCCTTTTTCACCGAACCATTCTTCAGGGAAAGTTTCATAAGAATCATCCAAACCTTCTCTTATATTTAGATCTCGCAGTTCTTTCCAAATTCGATTTGCTCGTTCAGCAAGATCTTGTTTGGTTGTGGGAATACCGGTGGCAGACTCGTAGGCTTCAGCACAAATATCTGCACTGTAGAATCGATTTACCTGGCCTCTGGCACATATCCCCAAAGAACCAAGGGTTGCGAACCAAGCATGAGAATATCTCAGCAGTCTACCTACATTCAGCCGGTCACATTTTTTCCCAATAATCCGGTCAAATGCCGCATCAGGCACACCCATGCGTTTTAAGTGTTTGGGAAACACATTAAGCGGACGTAATGCAAAATATGTTGGAGAACCTCCTGATCCAACATGAGGCCCCCGAGGATCAAGGACTTGCCCTAATTCCATTGTCCCGAATCGGTCCCAGGGAATTGCTGAGCCAGGTCCTGCATATGGTTTTATTCCCTTTATTAGGATACCAGCATGCTTTTTAGCAGCAGTGTTGATTTCTCCTTGGGTGGATTTGGCGATAACCGGCGATTCCGTGATTTCTAAGGCAGAGATTGACCCGATGGTTACGAAAGAAGGCTTAATTGAAATGGTCGAAGCCTATATGGATGATACCGACCCTCGGACCCCTCTTGCATCACCTTTGTATGCTGATTTAGTGGATTTGCCGCCAATGCTAATTCATGTTGGTACGTCAGAGATCTTACTCGATGATGCAACCCGACTGGTTGACCACGCTAGGAAAGCCGGTATTGAAGTCACCTTAAACGCAGCTGAGGGTATGTGCCATGTTTGGCATTTTTTTACGATAATGTTGCCTGAAGCACTCGAAGCTATCAATGAAGTCGCTGGGTTTATGCGGGAACATCTGCGGAAATAGATTTTAAAGCTTTAAGAAAATCCCAGATAAGAAACAAATACTGCAAAACTGTGGACTACGGTTATGCTCCGACAATAGTCCCGGTCATATTTATTGAACAATATCAAAAGTATTCCAGAAATTTGACACTATATTGCATTTGTGACAGTCTTTTAGGAACTAACCGCTTTTTAAAGTCACCACATAGCTGATATTATACAGAAAAGAGGAAATATGGACAAGATTTCTTATAGCATTGAAAATGAAGTGGCCCAGATCATGCTGGATGACGGAAAAGCCAACGCTATGAACTGGGATTTTTTTAAAGAGATGGGGAAATGCATGGATAAGGCAGAGGATGATCACAATGGCAGGATATGAAAATATTTATAACGAAATTGGTTGATTATGTCAAATTTTAGCTGATTGCACCTGTGTAAAATACCTGTACTATTGTTCAAGCGTCTGTGTACATTGCAATATCAACAGGTTGGCAAGTAGTCCCCAGTCTCAAACACCAGAAATACAGCCTTACTTGACCTGCCTTGGCATTTCATATATGTTTCTTACGCCGCACTCTGATTGGAATTGATCTCAACCTTGGCATGCCAGCCCTTTTGTACTTTTCATAATTTTATTGTTCACCACATATGTAAAGGAGAAAGGAGAGACCTATGACCAATAAAGCAAACGACATAGAGATGATTCAGCAAACGATTCAATTCTATTTTGATGGACTCTATCATTCCGATGTGGAAAGACTAAAAAAAGCCTTTCATCCAAGTTCACAGGTAATTGGTTTTTTTGAAGGGAATCTCGCCATCCAGCCCCTTGAAGGATTTCTTGAATTCATTAAAGCTACCCCGGCTCCTTCCGAAAGTGGGGAGGAATACGATATGAAAATTGTATCCATTGATATAACCGGGAACGAGGCTGCCGTTAAAGTGGAAGACCTTTATCTTGGGTTGCGGTTTACGGACTATTTATCCTTACTGAGAATTGAAAATAACTGGGTTATCGTAAACAAGGTTTATTACTACGAATCCAAATAGGGGTATCAGAATCATTTCAGATCTAACATAAAGCCAAAATGAAAAGGTGCTACTCGACATGACAGACTTATCCTTTCAATCCGCGACCGATCTGGTAAAAGCCATTAAAAGCCGTAAAATCCGATCCATAGAACTCCTCGAACATTATATCGACCGGATGCAGCGCTACAACCCGAAAATCAATGCCATTGTCGCCACCGATTTGGAAAATGCCCGACAGCGTTGCCTGGCAGCTGACAAGGCCCTTGACAAAGGGGAAAATTGGGGTGTCTTGCACGGGCTGCCAATCACGATTAAAGATTCATATGAGGTTGTAGGCATGCCTTGCACATCTGGTTCACCAGATCTAAAGGGCTATCAACCGAAGAAAAATGCGTTTGTGGTTCAGAAACTGCTGGATGAAGGCGCGATTATTTTTGGGAAGACCAATTTGCCCCTTTTTGCCATGGATGTGCAGAGCTACAACGATGTCTACGGGCAGACCAACAATCCCTGGGACCTTGACAGGGTGCCCGGTGGCTCTTCCGGTGGTGCAGCCGCCGCCCTTGCTGCAGGGATTACTGGGTTAGAAATGGGCAGCGACATTGGGGGCTCTATCCGGAATCCATCCCATTTCTGCGGTGTCTTCGGCCATAAGCCAACTTTCGGCATCGTTCCCCTTATTGGACACATTCCGCCTCCACCCGGTACCTTTCCTGCAGAA
>JAOZRT010000524.1 GCA_029940035.1 Desulfobacterales bacterium | reverse complement strand
TTCCTTTTTTTTTACATTACGGTTTTCCTACTACACGACATTAGGTGTCAATCGTAACGCCGCAATCCTCACAACGGTAGCGTACGATGGCTGCCTGCCCGTCTTCTACAGGTTCAAAATCAGAGCGTTTTATTCCATACACCTCATAGCATTCAGGACAATGGTTGTCGCCAAGTTCCTGGGGGTCGATGGTCAGGTGGCAGTGGCGGCATCTGATTCGATTGCCCCTGGCAGCCAGCAGCACAAGGTGCGGATGCGTGCAATTGCTCATGTAAGCTGTTCCACCACCCGATCCCTGTGGGCGGTACTGTTGCCATCGGCGGCAACCACATCAATGTCGGTGATGGCGCCGACCCCGATACCCAGCTCCACAGCCCGGGCAATCTGTTCATGCTCCATGACCTGGCGCGTTAAGGGAAAACTGCGTTCGCCGAGGCTGACGGCAGTTGCCCCCATATCCCAGATCTTCTTCACCAGGGCCACGAGCGTATCGTTGTGCGTCGAGCCGGGGGCGGGGTCTGCCGTATTAAAATTGGGTTTCACGAGCACATGCTTGTTTTTGACCGGGTTTATCCCCAGGGCATCGATGGCTGGACCGACATGGTTGGTACGGTCATCGGTATTCATCAGGCTTACCTGCGTTTTTGATGTCTTCATGGCTTACCTCCAGGTTATTGCAAACAGCTATTCTTATTTGAAAAAGTTATTCCGCTTTTGTGCTTGGCCTTCAAACCATTATCCGTACACCTGTTATAAAACAAAAGCGATCTTTTTTCAAATTTCATGAATTCCCTTTGACGAATACACTGAGTATTTGATGATCGGGGACTTTTCATGTTTATTGTATAGGTCGGGGCATAAAAATTTATTTGCAATGGGTTAGTTTTGCAGATATTCAAGCGACGTTTTAATGCAGGGGTTAAAAACATGGAGCAATGGAAAATTACAGATAACCAGAAAACCAATATCAAGGTCATTTTCGGATTGACCCTGTTGCATTTTATCGGTGATTTCTATTCCTCTTTTTCAACGCCGCTGATTCCCGGTTTTGTTGATAAATATTCTCTGTCCATGGCCCAGGTGGGGCTGTTCACCGGTATAATCCGGCTTCTGGCCTTTATCGTGCAACCATCGGTAGGTTATCTTGCAGATCGCTACCAGACCCGTTTTTTTGCCCTGGGCGGACTGGCCATGACCATAGTTTTTATTCCCCTGGCCGGAGCGGCCCCCGATTTTTACCTATTAATTTTACTGTTTGCCCTGGGCTCCATGGGGTCTTCCATGTTCCACCCTGCGGTTACCGGCATGGTGCCCTTGTACGGCGGCCGGAACACGGGATTTTCCATGTCCATTTTCAACACCGGCGGCACACTGGCCTTTGGCATCGGTCCGGTGTTCATTACCTGGTTTGTGGTCAACTACGGCTTCACCTCCATGCCCATAACAATGCTCATCGGCATCCTCCCGTGGGTGTACCTGTATCGCGCTTTGCCGGCTCCGGTGAGCGAGGGCATGCAATATTCTGGTTTCATAGGGTCTCTCAAGGAAAACCTGGGAGCTGTGTGGAAACCGCTCACCCTCATATGGATGGTTATGATGATGCGGGCGGCCATTGCCCAGTCCTTCATTACGTTCATGACCGTGCTGTTGGCAGACAGGGGGTATTCTTTGATCGCCATCGGCACCATCACCTCCATCTTCATTGTTGCCGGAACATTCAGCGGGCTGCTGGCAGGGTTCCTGTCAGACAGGATCGACTTCAAAAAGATCTTCTTCGTGGCCCACGCAATGATGGCGCCGGCACTTATCATTTTTTTAAACGCGCAAGGCATATGGGTTTATGCGGCAGCTGCCCTGGGCGGTTTTTTTGCCCTTGCCACACTTCCCATCGGCGTAGTAATGGCACAGGAACTGGCGCCCAAAGGCCGCTCCATGGTGGCGAGTCTGATGATGGGGTTTGCCTACGGGTTGGGCGGTGCCTTTTCGCCCCTTGTGGGGAAAATTGCCGACCTGACCTCCATTCAGTCGACCTTATTCGTGCTCGCGTTCACACCGCTGGCGACAGTGGTGGTGATCTGGTTTTTTCCACGGGTCAGAGGGGTGAAGGCCTGAGGCCGGGTAACCAGAGGACAGAACCACAGAGACCCAGAGCCACAGAACTTCAGCGGCTCAGAGGACGGATTACCGAACGTCCAACATCGAACATTGAACACTGAACGTCGAACGATTTGCTCTTGGCTGAATGCCCAGAAAAACTGAATTCAATAAGCTGATAAACCACATTCGACGTTGGA
>JAOZRT010000198.1 GCA_029940035.1 Desulfobacterales bacterium | reverse complement strand
GGTTTGGCAGGGATTGGGAGAAAAAAATTATTCAAAAATTAATTTTCATGCAAAGAAAATGATGGAACGGGGCTTAGCCCCTCATAAAAAAGAAAGGCCCGCTCGAAAACGAGCGGGCCTTTCTTTTTTGTGGACAATAGGCACACATCGGTGTACTCTTCAGCAATGAAAATTTTCAACTGGAAAGATGAAAAAAACAGGATGTTGAAAAAGGAAAGGGGGGTCTGTTTCGAAGAAATTGTATTTTTCATTGAAAATGGTCAACTAATGGATATTCTCGAATATCCTAACCCAGATAAATTTTCCGGCCAGAAACTGTTTGTCGTCGCCATAGATGATTATGGCTTTATTGTGCCGTTTGTCATGCGGGGAGAAGAAATTTTCCTGAAAACCATATTTCCAAGCAGAAAGTACACTAAACAATATATTACTGAGGAAAGCTAACATGAGACCTTCAGACCATGCAGAAAAGGAACTTTCCCGGTCCATTGAAAGGGGAGAGTGGCAATCGGTTCAAAGCCTTCAAGAAGAGATAGATAATGCAAAAAAATATGCAAAAGCGACCTTTAAAAAAGATCATCGTATGAATATCCGTATTGCCAAGAAGGATCTGGCTGCGTTGAAAGTGAAAGCGCTTGAAGAGGGTATTCCCTATCAGACCCTGGTATCGAGCATTCTGCATAAATACCTGTCCGGTAGGCTGGTTGAAGATTGAAATTATAGGTGAAACCCTTGCTTAATCTCAATCCGGCTGCAAAAAGTTTCATCCTGTTTCTGGCTTTGTTCATTTTCGGTACATCCGGCTATATGATCATCGAGGGGTGGGATGTTGTCGACTCCATGTTCATGACCACCATCACCCTGGCCACGGTCGGTTACAGTGAGGTCAACAAAATCGGCCCCGAAGGTCGCATATTCACCGTAATACTGATTATATTCGGGGTCAGCCTTTTTCTATATGTTGTCGGCAACACCATGCAGTTTCTGGTAGAAGGGCGCATACGGGTGATTCTCGGGAGGCGTAAATTGGAAAAAATCATAGCAAAACTTAGTGATCATTACATTATCTGCGGATATGGGCGGATTGGCAGGGGGCTCTGTCAGTATCTTCTGGAAAAAAATCTCAAGGTCCTGGTCGTGGAAAAGGAAGAGGAGCGCATTCCCGATATGGAGGCCGACCACGTGCCTTACATCATAGGGGAGGCCAATGAAGAGGAAAACCTGGAAAAGGCCGGCATTACCAGGGCCAAAGGCCTTCTTACCGTCCTCGGTTCCGACCCGGACAATGTGTTTGTGGTGCTCATCAGCAAACAGCTCAACCCGGGCCTGTTTGTGGTGGCCAGGGCCAATCAGCACATGGTCAAAAAGACACTTAAATCCGCAGGCGCGGACAAGGTCATTTCCCCTTATGACCTGGGCGCCAGGCGGATGGCGCATGCCATATTGAGGCCCACGGTCATCCATTTCCTGGAAATGGCCTTTGCCGACCATGAGACGGACATCAACTTCGAGGAGATTCCCGTGGCCGCGGACTGCAAATTGATCAACACCAGCCTGATGGAATCCAAAATCCGCCAGAATCATGACGTTCTGATCATTGCCATCAAAAAATCAGACGGCAGCATGGAGTTCAACCCCAAGCCCGACAGCCTGATTCAGGAAGGGGACACTATCATCACGGTTGGGCAGGAGGCCAATCTCAAAGATCTTGAATGCCTTTTAAAATAGCTGACAAGTTGATGTAAGAACATACATCAACTTGTCAGCTATTTTAAAAGAGTATCGCTTCGCGAAAATTCGTTTAAAATAATAATATATATAAATAATACTGTATATTATAGATATTAATATAGAAATTACTTTAACTAATACCAAGAAGAATAAGCTGTTTGTGGTTCGATCATATTTTGTGGCTTCAGCTTTTTCGTTTTTTTGATTCTTACCTCTTTTTCTTATGAACAACATCGATTCCATTCTGAAAAATAAAGCCCGTCTGATTGAAAGAATACAGAACAAAACAGCGCAACATGTTCTGTTGGATCAGGTCTATCCGGAAAACTGGCAGGAAATGGCCAGTGCTTCGGCCGTGTTGTTTCTCCTGGGGTTCAACATGTGTGGCAATGGGAACGCTCCTGAACCCTGTCTGATCCTCAATAAACGATCCAACAAGGTGCGGCAGCCGGGCGATTTGTGTTGCCCGGGCGGGGGCATCATGCCCACGTTGGATCCTCTTTTAGGAAAATTCCTTACCTTGCCCGGATTTCCCTTGGCCCGCTGGCCCCTCTGGAAAGACTTTCATGCCGAAAAAACAATACAAGCCCACATCCTGAAGTCTCTATTTTCCACCTGTCTGCGGGAGAGCTTCGAGGAGATGCGTTTGTTCCCTTTGGACGTGAGGTTTTTAGGGCCCCTGCCTTTTCAGGAGCTGGTTCTGTTCAAGCGTACCATCTATCCACTAGCGGGTTGGGTGGGCCACCAGAAACGTTTCTTCCCCAACTGGGAGGTGGACAAGATTGTCAATATTCCTCTCAGAAAGCTGTTGGATCCTGCTAATTATGCGCGCTACCAGTACAGGTTCACCTGGCCTGGGACCAACCAGTCCACCTGGCAGACCTATGACACACCCTGTTATCTACATCAACATCATCAGGAGAGGGAAGTCCTGTGGGGCGCTACCTGCCGCATCACTTTGAATTTTTTGAAAATTGTTTTTGGTTTCAAGCCACCTGAAATCACAACATTGCCCACGGTAAGATCTGATATGCACGCGAATTACCTTGGCGGAAAGCGTAAATGAATCTAAAAGACCGGTCTCGACATATCCAGCAAGTCACCCTTGTGGCGGCACCCTGGCCGTTATTCAACCGTCCCTCCATTCAGGTTGCCGTGCTCAAAGCCTATTTGAATCAACATGTTCTGGATGTGCATATCGATGCCTGGCATCTTTTTTTAAACATTGCCGAGAAAATAGGGTATAAAACCTATCAAGCCCTGTCCCAACGCACCTGGTTGGCGGAAACAATTTATGCTGCCTTGTTGCACCCCGAGCGTGCACCTTCCATTGAAAAACTGTATGGCCGATACGCACAAAAAGACCCTGATCTGAAAAACGGGAATTTTATTGAATTGGTTAAAACCGTCAAAGATGCGACCGATACCCTCATTCAGCAAAGAGATTGGTCGCAGGTGGACCTGGTGGGCTTCTCTGTTTCGCTTTGCCAGATGACAGCCTCTATTTACACAATGGGCGAGATAAAAAGACTCAGCCCGGGGATCAAGGTGGTTGTGGGGGGGACGACATTCTGCGGGCCGTCTGCCCGAGACTTTCTCGATGTCTTTACCCCTATAGACTTCATTGTCCAGGGAGAAGGGGAAATCCCGCTTAAGGGATTGATCACCTTCCTGAATGCCGGCCAAAAGCCGGAAAAAATTACAGACATCCCGGGAATTGTTTCACGCACCAGCGCAAGAGATTTTTCCGGGCGCTTTTCCCAGGTTTCAGAAATGAAAATGCTTCCTTGCCCGGATTATGGAGATTATTTCAAAGCCCTGGAGCGTTTTCCATTGGAGAATCGTTTTTTTCCGACCCTTCCAATAGAAGCCTCGCGTGGATGCTGGTGGAATCGTTTTGCCTTGCCTGCCAATAAACCAGAAAAGCAGGTCAATGCTGAAAATAGCAGCAAAATGGGATGTGCTTTCTGCAATCTCAACCTGCAGTGGGAAGGCTACCGTACAAAAACACCTCAACAGGTTAGCCGTGAAATCGATGCGTTGACATCCGAGCACCAGACCCTTTCCATAGCTTTTGTGGACAATGTTATGCCGGTCTCCAAGGGCAGGGACGTGTTTCAAGAAATCGGAAAATTACAAAAAGATATTAAACTGTTCGGTGAAATTCGGGCCAACACGTCTTTACCTGCCCTGCAACGCATGCGCCGGGCCGGCTTACAGGAGGTTCAGGTAGGTATCGAGAGTCTCAGTACCGGCCTTCTCAAAAAAATGAACAAAGGCACCCGGGTGATTCAAAACCTTGAGATCATGAAGCACTGTGAAATGCTGGGTTTGAAAAACAGCTCCAACCTGATCCTCGGGTTTCCAGGAAGCGATGCGGACGATGTAGCGAAAACACTTGAAGCGCTGGAATTTGCCATGCCGTTTCAACCGCTCAAACCGGTGCGTTTCTGGTTGGGCCTGGAAAGCCCGGTGTGGAAGGATTATCGCAAATTCAACATAAAATCCATTTTCAACCATCCCGGGTATGGTATTCTTTTTCCGGAAGAAACCATACGGAAGCTCTTGTTTATTATCCAATCCTACAGGGGAGATGTAACCTGGCAGAAAAAAGCATGGCAACCTGTTGAAAGGAAAATCATTCAATGGCACAAGATGTACGCAGATATGCATACCAATGCATTCAGCAGGCCCATCCTCAGTTATCAGGATGGCGGCACCTTCCTGATCATCAGGCAGCGCAAGCATCGGGCCGCAAGTGAAACCCATCGCCTGACAGGCCTTTCACGGGAAATTTATCTATTTTGCCAAACCAATTGTTCCACAGAACGAATCCTGGCTGCATTTCCCGACCTGACCACGGAAAAAGTAATGCCCTTTTTGCGCATGATGAATGATAAACAGCTGATGTTCAAGGAAAATGATCGGTATTTAAGCCTGGCTTCACCTGAAATAATTTGATTTCTATGGATCCCGGCATTATTGTCAATTACATATGAATAGGAAACGCTCGCAAGAGCCGAATATCGCAGAAGATATAAAAAAATTACGCGCTGGCCTCCCGCGGATTATGGAAGCACTTCATCTTGAAGATGAGGGGGATATATCGCGCTGGTCCAGCATCGTCGATAAAAAGCTCCTCCCTCGTCTGGAAGAGGATTTTCCCCTGGTGGCAGCTATTTGCGGTGGTGGTTCTTCCGGCAAGTCCACGTTGTTCAACAGCATGCTTAAGGAACATGTTTCCCCCACAGGGGGGACGGCCGGCATCAACCGGCGGATTCTGGCGGCCGGCAGTACCGAAAGGTTCAAAAAAGGGGGTTCGTTTGAACTACAACTGGCGCCTTTTGGCATCGACGCCCGGCCGCTGATTGAAAAACATGACCTGGCTACCCCCGGCAACCCGCGTTATGTGCTCAAGGAGCATGTCCCCTCCAATTTGATACTGCTCGACACACCTGATTTCGATACAGGCCTCAAAGGCAGCTACACCAACCGCGACATGGCCCGTCAGGCACTGGAACTTGCCGACATCCTTATCTATGTATTCACTAATGCC
Organism: Desulfobacterales bacterium; assembly: GCA_029940035.1. Lineage (GTDB taxonomy): Bacteria > Desulfobacterota > Desulfobacteria > Desulfobacterales > B30-G6 > JAJDNW01. The sequence continues at coordinate 3,296 of JAOZRT010000198.1, read as the reverse complement.
AACTACAACAATCGTGACAATACGGATTTTATTGCCAGAATGCTCACGGACATCGGTCAACGCAAGTGCTTTCTTGTCTATCGGGTTTACGGAAGCTACGGGGAAGATGAGATCACAGAGCATGCCCAAACCGTAGCCCAAAATTTGTACGGTGAATCCGCAGGAGAATATGTGCTGGGTGTCTACCGGGCCGAAGAAGACAATCAAGTGGCGGCAGATGAAAAGTTCGTAAGCCTGACAGCGGTGAACGTTAATGCTTCAGTTTCACTGATCAGCGAATTAGGGGGACTGGATACGCTTGCATTGCGCATGGATCTGGTTGCCACTGTACATGAAGATGTAATGGCAACGGCAAAAGATATGCTGACCAGGGCAACTGCATCAAGGGCCAGTCTACACATTTACCGGGATGCGTTGCAGACCACCCAAAGCCAATGTGTACAGTCAGCTTTGCAGCACTTCCCCATAAAGCCGGTGGTGGAACGTTTTACCCAAATATGGTTCGAGGGCGATCCCACGCATTTGAAATTATTGCGTAAAGCCGGTAATTTTATCGAGATCCCCTTTAAAGCCGCTGTAAATGCGGCTAAATGGTTTGCTGGAAAAAAGAGTCCAAAAAAAGACACCAGGGCGCATTTAAAACAATTTTCCCTTCAGTTCGAAGAAGACTTGCTGTCTGCTGTCACAACCCTGTGGCGGAAATCCATCGAAAAGCAGATTCCCGCTCCCAACAGCCTGAAGAACATTTCTGTCAATGACAACGTCGACGCCCACCCGGTTGTGGCGGAAGCTCAGAAAAGGCTAAAGGAACAAGACAGGCACAAAATACTTACATCAATGCTCAACAGCAGGGATGCCATCATTGGGATTTCCGAACATATTGAAAAGGACCTGGCCCATCTGGCCGATCAATTCAGGCAAAATACAGGTTTTATGTTCAAAATAAGACAGACCCTTTCCGCTTTTCTGACCGTGCTGCCGGCCACGGTTGCCATAACCTACATCCTTTCCACAGGAGATCCCGTGGGGGCTGCCGGCATTAAAGTCAAACTTACCGGTCTTTTCGGCCTGAAAGACCTTTACGCCCTGGTGGCGCTACCCGCCACGACAGGCCTGAATAAAGCCGACCGGGCACAGTTGGAGGCTTTGCTCGCACCCATAACCCGCGCCTGGCTGGACGACAAGTTGAACACGATTCAGGCGCTTTTTGAAGCAGAGGTGACCGGCGGCATATTCGCTGCCGCGGATCAGGCCCAGGAGAATTCAGGCGTATTGCTTGAGGATATGGAAAGGGTCTTAGTGCGGCTGTAAAATATGGCCGGTAGCGTGTTGCCGATAATGAGAAAACAGAACATAAATATTGAACCGCAAAGATACTAAAGAACGCAAAGCAGGCTGTTTACATATAAAATCTTAGCGATCCTGGCGCCTTGCGCGCACCAGGCGGTGAAAAAAGCCATGAAAGAACTCGATAAAATACAATCCCTTGGCATGATCGAAGGGTACAAACATGAGGTGGAGAGGAGGCATGCTCTTCTCGATGAACTACCGCTATGGGAACCCGCGGCCAGGCTCAAAAAAGAGTGCATGGAAGTGCTCCAACGGATGGATGGGCTCAAAACCAGGTTTGATCGAAAGTTGGTAATCTCGATCATCGGTCCGGGGGGCGCCGGAAAATCCACCCTTATGAATGCCATTGCCGGAAAAGACAACCTGTCTGCATCCGGCAGTCGACGACCGACCACCGAAAAAGCAGTACTGCTGTGTAAAGAAACTCAGGACGCCGACGACCTTAAAATCAAGTTGGGTGAAAACAATCTACAGATCATCACAGACCCCGGCAACCGCTTGCTGGAGCACTGCATGCTGCTTGACACGCCGGACACGGACACAACGGCCCGCGAGAACCACATCCCCCTTGTACGCACGGCCATAAAAAGTGCCGATGTTTTGTTGTGCGTTTTCAATGCCGAGAACCCCAAAAACAGGGATCATGTCGATTTTTATTCTGACTATATTCAGTATTTTCAAGGTAGTGCATTGATCGGCATCGTGAATAAATGTGACCGGGTCGAAGAGGCTGAACTGCGGCAGGCCATTCTGCCTGAATTTGAACGATACATCAACACTGCCTGGGATAGGCCTTTGGCGTCTGTTTACTGTATTTCAGCACGCCGGCATCTGCAGCAGCCGGAATGGGATGACAAGGCCCGGCCTCGCCACGATTTTGACCAGTTTGAAGAGCTTGCGCGCGTTGTCTCGCAGAGCCTGAATCATCCTGCGTACGGCCCTGAAAAACGTGTTGAGAATGCCCGCTACCTGCGTGATTTCATCAGGGACGAAGTGCAGAAAACCGCGGGAAAGTACATTTCCCGTCTCCGGGAGGCACGGGAGCAAGTGGTCAGTGCCGACCAGTCCGCTCTTCAGAAAGCGTTTGGAACGATCCGTAGAGAGGGAAGCGGCCAGGGTCTGGGTGTGAACGTGCTGCTGTATCAGCGATTGGCCAATCAATGGTTCGGGCCCATTGGTTGGACAATGGCCATATGGGCGCGGATACTGATCTTCGGGACAGGACTCATGGCCATGTTCAGGTTCGGCAACCCCATCCGCCAGGTTTTGGGAGTCATATCCTCCATGCGGCATTTCAAGGATGCCCAAGTCAATATTGACGATGTGCAAAAAAATGAACGCGTTAATGCAGCTATGCAGTCATACAGGGTTGCCATATTGCAGAGTTGGCCGGACATCGCCGAAAAATTGGTAGAGGGCGGGTTTCAATCCAAGGTAAGGAGATTGGAAGAAATCATTCCGCAGCAAAAGGATCTGTCAGACTCCTTGATGGAAATGTGGCAGCATGCCCTGAATGCGACCCTTGATCGAAAATCAAGAATTTTCAGTAATTTTGTGCTGCAGATACTGTTCAACCTGCCCATTCTGGTTTTACTCGGGCATATCGGGTGGTTGACATCCAAACATTATTTAATGGGCGACTTTCTTTCCTCTGATTTTTTTCTACACGCTTTTGTAACAACGGTCATCATCCTTTTTTTGAGCTTTTTTCTGTTTCAGGGATGCCTGCGCCTGTTTTCCAGCCCTGAAAACATAGTACGCCTCTCTTTCAGAAACATCCAACAGCAGATAGATCCGCTCCTGCAATTATCAAAGAACCCGTTGTTCAGGCAGGTGGAAATGGTTATAGCGTTGAAAAATGAGAAGAGCGAATTTCCAATATCCAATAACGATGGTAAGTACGGATGTATACTATGATTATTATCACAACTCACAAAAATACAGAT
>JAOZRT010000197.1 GCA_029940035.1 Desulfobacterales bacterium | reverse complement strand
GTAAGGGCGGCATCCTTCTCAACATACTTTTTATACTCAGCCCAGGTCGTGGCAGCAATTGTTCTGAGCGTTCCCCGTGCAAGGGCAGGCTTGAGCAGATTGGCGGCATCTCCCGATCCTGCAGCGCCTCCGGCACCAATTAACGTGTGGGCTTCATCGATAAAAAGAATGATAGGTTTGGGCGACGCCTGAACTTCTTCTATGACTTGGCGCAGCCGGTTTTCGAACTCCCCTTTCATGCTTGCGCCAGCCTGGAGCAACCCCAGATCCAAGGTTCTTACGCTGACATCTTGCAGCGGTGGAGGAATATCTCCCGAAACAATGCGCTGGGCAAAGCCCTCCACTACTGCTGTCTTGCCCACTCCAGCCTCGCCGGTGAGGATGGGATTATTCTGTCGACGGCGCATGAGGATATCGACGATCTGACGAATTTCATCATCACGACCCAAAATCGGATCGAGTAATCCCTTGCGGGCCGTTTGTGTAAGATCCACAGAAAACTGGGCCAGAGCTTCCTGTTTACCCATGACAGCTGGCGCCACTGCACCGCTGGCTTCACCGGGAGCTACACCGCCTCCCACCTGCGTACCGTCCTGGGCTGAAAGAGCATCCTCGGGCGAGCCCCCCACAATGGAAGCAAAGTTATCCGAAAGATCTTCGACTTTGATTTTAGCAAATTCAGAAGAGATTGAAGGCAATACCGCCTTAAGTCCTGCAGCTTTGAGCAGTGCGATGACCATGTGGCCGGTGCGCACCTGGGGCTCTCCAAAGAGCAATGAGCTATAAACCCAAGCCCGTTCGACCGCCTCTTCCAGATGAGGTGAGAAATCGGATAGGGATGTCGCCCCCCGGGGCAGGCTATCCAGTGAAGATGTCATATCGGATGCCAACCGTGATGGATTGAGATCGTAATGCTTGACAATATGATGCAGGTCCGAATCCTGCAATTGTAAAACCATGTTCAGAAAATGCATAAGTTCCACGTAGGGATTGCCCCGCATCTTGCAAAACACGGTGGCGCTTTCCATCGATTTGTAGGCAAGGCTGTTAAGTTTACCAAATAGTGACGTGCGGTTAATTTCGGCCATGATGGCATCCATTTGCTTTAAGGTTAATCAAATATAACAATATTTTTACATTTTTACAAGAGTTCTCATACTGTATCTGCCTCAATAACTATATCGCTGATATCTTCTTCAAAGGGCTGGCTCTTAAGCCAGGTGGTACACCCCAGGCGCCCAGATTTACCAAGATGCACCTGGGGCACTTCTGTCGCCTTGAGGATAAGGCGCAATTCCCAGTTCAGTGTATCTCCAACATAATTACGCACCCAATCTTTTAAAACTGTAAAGTACTCACCGCCAGGCAACAAGCGCTCATAATCCATAAGGTTCATCGGTCCCATCACAATCCTGAACTTTTGCTGGCAATCCCATACCTTCGAGCCGACCACCGCGTTGAGGCCAATGGCGGCATTATCTGGGGATTGACCCAATCTGCACCGGTACAGTTCGGGCAATGTGATCCATTGGCCGATAAACTCTTCTATGCATGTATTAATTCCGAAATAATCTTCCAATATCCCACGCAGCCCCTCGGCATGCCGTGTCTGGCAAGCAAGATGCCCGCTATAATGCAGTTTGGCCGCATCAGGCACTGCATCACGATTCCGCAAAGATTCCCGACCGATTCCGACCAGGCTGCCGATGTAGGTGGAAAAACGATCCTCATCGGGCCGGTCGTGACTTATAGTTTGTCGATTGCAGGCCCATGCCCGGTAGAACAGGCTGATCATACGATGGTTGAAAATATCAAGAAAACGGGCCAGGGTATGGTCATCATGATTCAGTTCACGGTCATGGATATACTCAGTGATGTGCAACGGCATGGGGCTCTGAGGCCCCAACAACCCCATGAAATTTACAAAAAGGCGTGGTTTGGCGGTCTTGTTTTGGTGTTCAAAGTGGTGCAGCGTCGCAGGTGCGAAGCCCAAAAAGGGTTCCTGACAGAATTGAATGGGATCATCCACTGATCGTACCGCGCAGCCCAATCGCGGTTTGTGCGAAAATAGGCACTCCACCCTTCGGGCGGCCTGAAAAAAACTGAGCCCTGCTGGATTCTCAAGGAACCCCAGGTTTACAGTGTATGTTTGTTGCCTAAGGTTACCGGCCATCGCATTATTTCTCCACGTTCTCGACTTTTGATTACAGTTTCCGTAAAAGAATTGATGGAAACATATTTGGCAAAAAAAACGTTCATCACAGCCCCTAGAAGAAATATGCCGGTTCCTATGAAGGCCTGTTCATCAAATTCCAGTGTAATTTCTATACCTCTAACAAAAGCCATCTGCCCCTGGTCGATTATTCGACGTGTAATCGGCTGGCTGTTTACCGACAAAATTCCTTCAATCTGTTTTCTGGTCTGAAGGTCGCGGGTGTCACAATACAGCCTTAATAAATCCCGGATGGCGGCAGATCCTTTTCCATCCGGCCCGTCCACCAATGAAAGATAATTAAGGTTCAGGTGATTGATCACCCGCCAACTGATCTCGCCATGGACATTTGACAGACGTGGCGTCGTGGGGCCTGACACGCAATGTATGGATTTCACTGGTGAACTGATGTCCAGATTGAAGTCGGTTTCACCCCGGCCAATACTCATCTGGATTGGGAGATCTCGGTTGGTGCAGAGCGTCTCAACAGCCAGTTGACGCAAATCGGATTGGTATGGCGCCGCCGTTGCGTCTACAATGGATACAAATACTTCACTTCCGCCGTAGCTGCTACGCCGACCGTGTTGCTTTTCCCGGCTCGACATCATTCGCGGGGTGCGGTTCACGGTAAAGTATGCACCACCGCCGTTGGCATTTTCAGTATCCTTGGCCGAGTAAAACGGAGCAAAGACCTGTTTGTCATCGGCATGCACGCCATACCCGGCCACGCCTAGCACCTGGTAAACCTCAAAATCCATGGGGTTCGTCCGAGCGGGCACAACGTGATATTCAGTGAAATTATCCGATAAGTGGATGACATCAGCTCGTTTTGGAAACAAGTTGATTACGGGTGAACAATGCAGCAAAAAATTGCCAGCATCAACCCGGCCTTCAAGTTCCGGCGCTTTATCATCGAATAAAAAAATGATATCCAAGAGGTCACTTTCACATTGTTTGATGCAGTCTTGCAGTCCTGTTACTCGGAAGAACAAAAACCGCTCTGGAAAAGCAAAATATTCATGCAGCAAACGATAACCCATAAAAGACCTGGCCGCCACCGGCAGGAGCGCCTCCGCGTCCGTAAACCCAACCGGACATATGCTTTCAACCGGCAGAACACACTGCCAGATAGAGGGGTTTTCCACCGACTGCACCAACACGCTCATGCCATGTCCAAAAATCTGCTCATAAATCTGCATGGGCAATTCTTCAGACCCACGGATAAAAAACGTCAACTCGTCCAGGTTCAAAATGGAAAAAGGGACATTCGTCGGCGATTCAAGACGGATTTGAAGCCCGGCCTTTGCCACAGGTGTTGATTCGGGAGGATGCAAGTTTCCAAGATCCCGGGCGTGATACTGGGCGTGAATAATCTTCAGCGGCCAAAGCGTAACGGGATGCCCAGTTCGGTACTCACAGGCAGTAGGACTATCCGAGCCGATAACCGATCGAAGCAAGGTATCCCGCGGAATCTCAAACCCATTTTCCAAGCCGGATTGGGCCGTATCAAAGGCGAATTCCACAATGGCCATTGAGGGTGTTGGAGACAGGTAATAGGGATAAACTGTCTCCAAAATAGATTGGGTAAACTGGGGAAACTCCGCATCCAATTTCAAATGGACGCGTGCGGCCAGAAAAGCAAATCCCTCCAACAACCTTTCCACATAAGGATCAGCGCAAGCAAATTCATCCAATGAAAGCCTGGCGGCAATCTTGGGAAACTCCCGGGCAAATTCACCTGCAGTGCCCCTTAGGTGCTGAAGTTCCTTATTATAGTATTTTAATAGTCGTCTATCCACACTATCCCCTGGTTAATTTAACTTTCCCTGTTTCGAGATCCAATTGGGTTTTGATAAATAGTGATTCGGGAATTGGCTGGGACCAAAGGTCACCGCGAATCTCAAAATGCAGAGAACGGTTGCTCATCTCTTCAGCATCCACAGTCAGATCAATGGAGATTGTGTTCGGAAGGATACGAGGCTCAAAGTGTCGCAATGCTTCGGTCAATTGATATTCTATTTCATCCGCATTCAGATTGGACGCCGTCATGCCAGCCATATTTCGAACGCCAAAGTTCAGAACCGACGATGTCAGCTCTGCATATTTATCTAATCCACTCATTTCCGCATTGGCATATGTGTTGAGCAGCCAGGCAATATCTCGAAGAACCGCGTTGCGATATTGGTGCATGTTCATGACACGGTCTTTGCGACTTTCCTTCCGCTTTTTGGGCTCATTGTCGGTCAACCTGTCCAACAGGCATGGCAGCAATTTTTCCCTGGGTTTCATTTTATCCATGCTGTAAACTCGATTCGTGTTGACTGTCGGGATGGTCGAGGCACAACTCCCGAATTTCCAATAGGGGGTATACGCCTTGATCCGTGGCCAGCATACGCTGGCCAATACCCATGAAAAAGTCGTTTCCCAAATCCCTCCAATCTGTTGTACGCCCCATCAGAAAGGCACTATCTTGTTCTTCTTCTGAGCCGGGATATCGGCTTGGGATCATTCCCATTGCCTGGCCCTGGTTGGCCCATGTAAACGTCGCAGGCGTCCAGATCACATCACGGAGGTTGACCGGTTTGCCGATTTGAATTTCTTGAATATGTTCAAAAGGAATCCAATAATATTTCCCATTGACGATCGCTTCAAGGGTCGGCCCAAGTCTGACGTCAGCATCCGCAACCCAATCGAAGGCCTGGCCGTCAATTTGACCCGAAACAGCGGGGGCAGCTTCAAACGCCTGATCACGCAATTCTGCCGCAGCTTTGAGTTCACCGGCGGATATGAGGCCCGGCACTTGTGTGAGCCATACCATCCACTCCAAAGGCTCACCAAAAATTAAAGGGGATCGTTGGCCCTTAAACACACTGGAACGTAACACCTCACAGTTCAAAGCGGTACGGTAGACTTGAGCCATTAGCGCAGCGTCACTGTCCATTTCAGCCGCTACATTGAGCTGGGTAATGGCCCGATCCCACTGGCCGAGCACACTGAGCAGCTGAAAAATAAAGATCCGAAGTTCAACTTTCGAAGGATTGCTGCGGATCTGCTCAGTGAGCGCCGCCAGTGCTTTTTCAAGGTCGCCGGTTTGAAGATATTCTTCGGCTTGCATAGTCCTCCTCCTCCTCCTCCATCATCAACCCCCCTTGGCCGATGGCAGCTTGGAGACCAGTCTCAGAGAAACGGTCAGGCCTTCCAACTGATAATGCGGCCGCAAAAAAAACTTGGCACCATAATATCCGGGATTACCCTCGATATCCTCAACCACGACTTCTGCGGCGGACAATGGATACCTGGACTTGACTTCTTCCGAAGCAGTCGGATCCGAGGTAACATATTTTGTTATCCAGTTATTTAGCCACTTTTCGACCTCTGCACGTTCTGCAAACGAGCCGATTTTATCACGCACGATACACTTTAGGTAATGAGCGAAACGGCAGGTTGCAAAAAGGTATGGCAGCCTCGCGCCAAGGTTTGCATTGGCAGTGGCATCGGGATCATCAAACTCCGCAGGATCATGCAAAGATTGCGCCCCCACAAACACCGCATAATCGGTATTTTTCCAGTGGGAAAGAGGCAGTAACCCGTTATGGGCCAACTCCGCTTCCCTGCGGTCCGTAATGGCAATTTCAGTGGGGCATTTCATGTCAACGCCGCCGTCGTCGGTTGGAAATGTATGCGTGGGTAAGCCCTCTACCATCCCGCCGCTTTCGGCGCCCCGAATTCGTGAACACCAACCGTATAACTTAAATGCCCGGTTGATGTTGACCCCCATGGCATAGGCAGAATTGGACCAGCAGTATCTTGAATGATCTGTGCCTTCGGTGTCTTCCTCAAAATCGAATTCCTCCACCGGCTCGGTTTTGACGCCGTAGGGAAGACGGGACAAAAACCTGGGCATGGTCAATCCGAGGTATCTGGAATCATCCGAGTCCCTAAGGGAGCGCCATGAAGCATATTCGGCCGTTTGTAAGATCTTGGTCAAATCCCTCGGATTGCCCAGTTCCTGCCATGTATCCATATTCAGCAATCCCGGGTCGGCAGCGGAAATAAACGGTGCATGGGCCGCAGCGGCAACCTCCGCCATACCCTTTAGAATCATGACATTTTGGGGCGTATGATCAAAGGCGTAATCACCGATCAGACAACCGTAGGGTTCACCTCCCGGCGTACCGTACTCGTTCTCGTATAATTTCTTAAAAATTGGGCTCTGGTCCCAGGCAGTGCCTTTAAATTTCTTCAGGGTCTTGCCCAAATCTTTCTTGGAAATGTTCATCACTCTGATTTTAAGCTGCTCATCCGTCTCCGTATTGTTGATCAGATAGGATAGTCCGCGCCAACTACCTTCTATTTGCTGAAAATCTTGATGATGCATGATCAAATTGATCTGCTCGCTTAGCTTTTCATCGATTTCGGCAACGATGGATTCGATGGTCCTGATAGCATCGTCTGAAATCAGGGTGGTTTGTTCCAAGGCTTGTAATGACAGTGTCTGTACTGCGATTTGCACCGCCTCATGGGCCCGATCCGTCTTGGGCTTGAATTCCTTCTGAAGGAGCCCCTCAAACTCACTCGTCTCCATGGGTTGGGCTTCTGCCGCTTGTGAAACGGTATCTTGATTTAATTCTTCTACCATAATCAACCCTCCCCTTCCGTCGTTTCGGATCCTTCATCCGTTTTGGGCGCAGAGGACAACGCCTGCATTAGCGCTGGATCCTTCAAGAGCTTGGCAACAAGTTCCTCGGCGCCCCCCTTACCATCCATATAAGTGATCAAGTTGGCCAATTGGGTTCGGGCAGTAAGCAATTTATTCAAAGCATCCACTTTTTGAGCCACTGCGGCCGGTGAAAAATCATCCATGCTTTCAAAGCTCAAATCAACGTTAAGATTACCTTCACCGGTTAGCGTGTTGGGAACCTGAAACGCGACCCGCGGTTTCGCTGATTTCATGCGTTCATCAAAATTATCTACATCTATTTCCAAAAATTTTCGCTCCCCTACATCGGGCAACGCCTCTTCCGGCTTTCCGGAGAGGTCGGCCATCACCCCCATCACAAATGGCAGGTCAATGACCTGCTCAGCTCCGTAGGTCTCCAGGTCGTACTCTATTTGAACCCTCGGAGCTCTATTGCGTGCAATGAATTTCTGACTGCTTGCTTTTCCCTTGGCCATGATTGTTCTCCCTCCTTTAATGTACCAGAAAACTTATGATCAGATTGTATTCTAAGTTTCTGTTTATATAGAAAAACACGAGATGATGAATCAATCTTCGGGTTGATCCTCATAACCACTGACTATTTTTACTTGGGACATGGCATCCGGAGAAAGATCTCGAATGATGTCTACAAAACTCTTTCCGACCAGGCGTTTAGCCCGGTTGATCAACAAGGGTACAGGGCTGGATGGTTCACTCTGGGTGTAATACGCTAAAATCATGTCCAATGCCTTCAGGACGTCTTGATTCGATGTGATTCTTCCGAATAGCGGATCTCCCTGGGTGCCACGGCCTGTTATTGACTGATCTTCAGTATCCATTGAAGTCCCCTTTAAAATGGATCCATCCTCGTTCAAATGGCTTCGCGATGGTGTATCGGTCTGGTTCGGCAAGGACGCATCCGATGAACGATATCCCCTTCGTTCCAGATACATCGCTGTCTTGGACCGCATTTGCTTCAACACACGATCAAGCCTGCTGAAATTAGGTGCGGCGGATGCCCCCACGTTGTCCATTAATACTTGGTCCAAAACATTGAGATGCTCAAGGCAATCGCCAATTACCTGATCGATGGACTTTAATGTTCCAGAATCCGTTTTCTCAAAAGCCGCATCAATAAGCTGCAATGAAGGGGCGCCTCCCGCCTCTGCTTCACTGGGTGATATTTCCCCAGATTCGATAAGCATGTGACGCAGGCTCACATGCGGCAGACGCGCATCGTCAGGTTTGCACAAAGGCACCGCCATCAATCGAGGAATAAATTGCATGGGATCGTTCATTACGGTTGCCAGCGGAGACAGGGACCCAATAATGTTCATTCGCTCAAGGGGATCATTGTCATCTTCGGGATCCAGTTGTGGAAACAAGTGCGCCCAATATTGTTCCACAAGACCTCTGAGCAAGGCCAAACCGTTGCTAAAACCTGATATTCCCTCCAAACGAAGCATTGCGGCGGACAAATAAATTATTAGTCTAAGATCCAGGCTACGCTCTAAAAGAACCAGACTCAGCTGGCGAACCTCTTTCCAATCAGGTTCCACGGCTTCCTGAACATGGTCCCCAATCTGGGTTTCGGCTGTTCCTTCGGCGATACGTTCAAGCTCTAAAAAATCGGCATCATAAGAGATATCCTTTCCACAAGGAGCGTCGGATGAAATTTC
>JAOZRT010000523.1 GCA_029940035.1 Desulfobacterales bacterium | reverse complement strand
TCACCTCGCGCCTGAGGGAGATGGATGAATCCATCGAAGAGGCGGCCATGGATCTGGGGGCACCGCCCTTCAAGGTGTTCACCGCGATCACGCTCCCGATCATCATGCCGGCGGTTGCCGCTGGTTGGCTGCTGGCCTTCACCCTGTCTCTGGACGACCTGGTCATCTCGAGTTTTGTGGCCGGTCCCGGTGCAACAACACTCCCCATGAAAGTGTTCTCCAGTGTACGCCTGGGCGTCAGCCCCAAAATCAATGCCCTGGCGACTATCCTCGTCCTGTTTGTTTCCCTGTGCGCTGCTGGGGCGGGTATCTTGATGTTCCGTGCTGAAAAACGTCGCAAGTTGGAAATCCAGGCTGCCATGCGCGATACAGCTTGACCGTAGTCTGAGTTGGAATTGCAGATCGATGTTCCAGCAATATAAACCTGGTCATTTTGGTCGGGTCATAAACAATTGGCTCTGCCGAGTATAGGAGGAACCAAATGATAGAAAAATTCTTAACCCGTATGGGCGACGGCGAACGGGTTTCCCTGACGGTGGCGGAGATCCGCGAAGATCTCGAAGCCGGGAATCAGGATGCTGCCGACCGGGGTAGAATCCCCGCGATGTCGGCGGACGAGATAGATCAGCTGTTCGCCATTGTAACCGATCCCAACCGGATCACGGGCGTCAAACCGGGCAATGAGGTCATCACCACGGATGACGGCGGGCCCAACATGATCGTGTGCGACAAGCCCGACGGTGGTGTCGGGTTGCCCATGGGATACCACAACGCTGTTTTGGCTTTCGAACGCCTGTGCTGTGCCGACACCATCGGCGTCGGGCACTACGACTACAGCTGTAAACCTGTCAAGGCGCTTATCAACTACGAAAAACAACGCTACTACATGTACTCCCAGGCGACCACGGTTCCGTTACTCTACGGCACCCAGCCCAATCTGGGGGTGTACTTCAAGCCCGACGGCCCGTTCCCCAATGCGACCGAACTGATCCCCGAGGGAAAAATCGAGGAAGGCCAGCGGGCCCAGGAAGAGGCGGCTGAGGCCCTTACCGAAGATTTGATTTATATTGCCAAAGAACTCTATGACGTAGGCTGCGATGGCTTCAATTTCGACACCTGCGCGTCTGCCGGCGATGCTGATTTCTACGCTTCCCTCAAGGCTGTGGAGGCCATAAAGAAGATTGCGCCCGACATGGCGATTGAAATGGGCATGGCCAGCGAATTCATCTTGGGCATGCACTCGGAGATCAAGTACCAGGGTAAACGCCTGGCAGGCATGTACCCCACCGAGCAGGTCAAGGTCGTGGAGGCGGCCGGGGCCGATATTTTCGGGATGGCGGTCAATGTCAACACCTCTGAATCTTTCCCCTGGAACCTGGCCAGGGCCGTGACGTTCCTCAAGGCAACCGTGGAGGTGGCAAACATACCGGTGCATCCCAACGTGGGCATGGGGGTTTGCGGCGTGCCCATGCTGGAGGTCCCGCCCATCGACTGCGTTACCCGGGCGTCGAAGGCCCTCGTGGAAATTGGCAAGGCTGACGGTTTGTAGGTAGGCGTGGGCGACCCATTCGGCATGACCACAGCCCATGTCATGGCATCGGGAATGTGCGGAATCCGGACCGCCGGAGATCTGGTAGCCTGGATGCAACTGACCCGTCGCATGAAAATAGACGAGGCTAAACAATATGTGGCCGGCAAGCTTGGGATCTCGGTTTTGGATTTGAGCGATGAAGAGGTCATGCGCCAGGTGCGCGAAGACCTGGATATCGGCATCATCAGCGGACCTGCAGATGCCACCAAGGGGGTGGTTGCCAGGTGCCGGATTGCCGAATTGTTGGATATTTCCATTCATTCAGTCAATGTTTTCAAGGAAAAGCTCAACGCTCCTCTGACACCGGCTGCATGATTGCCGTAAGTCCCTGGATAGAAAGCAATAGGGATATTCACGCGCAACGACAACTATTAAATTAAAGGAGTGTGATCCATGTCGATTATAAAAATAAAAGATGCTGCCGGTATTCCGTCTGAACATTTGGAGGATTGGGGGGTACCGAAGACTATCGGCGAACCAATCTGCCAATTAAGGGGCCGCTATATCAGTGAAAAAGCGGACGGGTCTGAAGCCGGTATCTGGGAATGTACCCCGGGAAAATTTGTCCGTGAGGTGATGCATGCCGAACTGACTACCTTTCTATCGGGACGGTGTATTTTTCACCCTGAAAAAGGCGAACCCATAGAAATAAACGCCGGCGACGTGCTTTTCTTCCCCGAGAACAGCAAGGGGACCTGGGAAATCATCGAGACGGT
>JAOZRT010000522.1 GCA_029940035.1 Desulfobacterales bacterium | reverse complement strand
TTTTCAATCTGTCTGAGCATCCATCCGATAGGATTCGGGCGGCAGGAAGGTGATTTTAAGGCCAAAGGGCGAGCCGATTTTTTCCAGAGTCGCCAGGGTCGGATTGCCTGACCCATTCTCGAATTCAGACAGGATGCGTGGAGATATGCGTGCAACCTTTCGGGCATAATCCTTCTGATTCATGCCAAGGATTCTACGCATGCGTCGCGTTGCTTCACGAATATCTACAGCGCCTTTGGCCAGATCGATGTAAAGAGACATTTTCATCTTGGACATTTCTGCAGCAGTATGTCTTTTCATGAGTTTCTCCGGTCGATGGTTCTTTTATCGCCAGTTCCGGGGGCGGACATCTTCCAGACCTGCGGCAATTTCGCCAATCCAGTCCGCAAGTCGATGGATGATGTAATCATCCACATGTTCCTCCTGCATAGTATCGGGCAGTCGCCTAACCACAGAGCCGAGATCAGCCAGCCATTTTCTTGTTTCAAGCGGAGGCACCAGATCTTTGAATTTATCACAGATTGCCGCCCATTCAGGTTGGCCACCCGCCTGTTCATTTTCCCAACGGTTGACACGGCCGATGCCCTCAGGATCTAAAAACATGGGCGCAAAGTCGAAAATCGGCGACAACTGCACCCGGTCTTCGGCTATCAGTAAGGCTGCATTGCGGCCATGATTGTCGGTATTGCGCAGAGCCAGGTTCAGGATGTCGCGTCGCAAATATTCTCGCAGTTCTTTTGCCGGGTCTGTGACAATCTGTAGTAGCGCCTTGCAGTAGGTATCGTGATTGACCGCTGCTCCGAATCCATGAATATCGGCCACCGCACAAAGGCTGTGCATACCCAAACGTTTTACATGGCCTTCCCCTGTTTTTCGGTCGAAACGCGGTACGAAAAGAACACCTTCCTCGTAAACAAGAGGCTCGCCAGTACGAATGCCGAACCTTCTGGCAACTTCCAGGTAAGGGGCTTCGTTGCGCAAAACCAGCTGATTGCGTTCGTCTGAACGACGGCCGCGCGGGAATTTCACCAACCAGAATTGATGTGCTCTAGTGTCGGCCAAGGCGCCTTCCGCATGAAACAGGCCGCCATGATCCTCTGCAAGCAGGTATTTAGGCGCTTCCCCCTGGACGCTGGAAGCCCCTGCGATGTGGGCGCCGCGCTCCTCAGCGTATTCCAGAAAGTTTTCACGTTGCTCGATGATGTCCCTCCGGGGAAACCCCAGCCTGAAATGATCGGGAGGGGGGGGAGCGACAGCTTCAGCGATCCTAAGGTCGCCTGGAGGGGCTCCGGCGCCTTTAACAAGCATGTGCCAATCCATGTGAGGGCCATCTTTCTCGACCTGCATCCGCTTGAGCCATGCCCGCCGGCCGGCACCTCCCGGCAGGAGATCGACCAGCAATGGCGGCCATTGTTCATACCGGAACAGTTCAAAACCAACTTTCAGTCCGGGAATTAGTTCCGCCCTTTTATTCATCAGAAAAGCGACAGCATAGTCAGTGTCATATTGAAGCCATCCGCCGCCATTAACGCCTGATTCGAGTGTCCGAGGGTTGGGTTCGAATGTGGCGGCCGTTCGCCATTGGCCGTTGATGAATTTTTCAATATGGCATTCCATGGTACCCTATAGTAGTCTGCTTTGTTTGTTTTAGCATTTATAATTCACTTTAGTGGTTCAATGTTTATATGAAAGGGCGGAAAATGTCAAGAAAAGATCACTATAATGGTCTAAGATATAGATAAAATATGGAAATAGACCACTATAGTGTGTTTATTTTCCGTGCTGAAGAAAAGGTTTGTCTGAATAACTTTTGCGAAATGTCATAAAAGGGTGAAATTTAAATGGGGTGAGTTATGTAGTCCCCTTGAACCCCATCTCCAACTCTTTTGGAAAAGAACCGGATATATTAACTTCTTGACATTCAATTGAATTTTAGTCATAATAAAAAAAAGGTTTGTTGGCCAGGCAATGGGTTACCCCTGAAAGATGCAAGTTTTCCTTGGCCCCATTGTTTCCACTTATCGAATCGGTTTTCCGTTATTCCTATTTCTCTTGCTGCCCCTGATATTTTACATATTTTCGGGTTTACAGCCGAATCTGATCCCATTTCATCATCGCAATAGCCTGATGCCCCAAAACTGCTACTCCTGCATGGCCTATTCTTTCACTTATTAAAGATAGTTACACACACGAATTGCAGCTCTGCCTTTTATAATTCCGGCATAGTCATATATCGATATTCAGACACCCAATTTAGGATATTAACCTGGCAACTAAATAGCCTAATTCGTCATGCCGGACTTGTTCCGGCA
>JAOZRT010000196.1 GCA_029940035.1 Desulfobacterales bacterium | reverse complement strand
CTCCCAGCCTCAGATCGTCGATATTGATATTGGGGATGGTTTCACCCAGTTTGGCACCCACACCGTTCCAAAAGGATATGTATGTCAGCAGCATCGTGTTGGCCACGTATTTGACCGCTTCCGCAGTTTCCGGCGTGGTCTCCAGGTACTTGGTCTGGACATGGTTGACGAACTTGGCGTAGATGCGCCGCAGGATGGTAAAATCCTCTTCAAAATCGCACCCCACCACAATGCGGTCCGGTTTTCGGGCTTCAGGCACGGCAGTTCCCTCAGCCATGAATTCAGGGTTGGAGGCCACACCGAAATTCTCTACACCGTGGCGGTCCATAACTTCCTTCAAATGCCGGGCGGTGCCAATGGGTACGGTGCTCTTGTTGACGATCACCACGCGCCGTTTATCTTTGCGGGCAGCCAATTTTGCCCCGATAGTTTCGATGGCTGCATCGTAAAACGTCAGATTGGTGGATCCGTCCCGGTTGGGGGGCGTCGGCAGGCACAAAAAAACGGCGTCGACCCCTTCGATAATATCATCCAGCTCCGTTGAAAAAAACAAGTGCCGGCCGTGAACATTGCTGACGATATCGGCCAGACCGGGCTCGTTGACATACGTGACGATCTGGTCAGCCTCACAGCTTGAAAAGGCCTTTATCTTATCCGGGTTGTTGTCATAGGCATAGACCTCGTGTCCGAATTCGGAACTGACCGCAGCATGCACAATGCCCACATACCCGGTTCCCGCCACAATGATTTTCATACGACCCCCATAATTTTTCACGAAAGTAAGTTTAAATTCCGTTTCATTCAATCAACTAGCTCATCTGCAATCGATACATCTCTCCACAAGGATCGAACTATTGAAAAAGATCAGAACCTAAAATGAATTTACATATAGGATATTCAATGATTACACAAGCCTAAATTGAGCGTAGAATGGCATTTGCCCACGTGTTAGGATATGTGGTATATCACCTGAATCTTGCATGAAATTTGATAATACTTCTGAAAACATATATTTATAAGGGATTTTATTTAAATTATAACTATGGTCCAATTAACCTAATGAATGGCCACCAGCGGATTACCTTTCACACCTCCCTCATTATCCTGGCAGGGCTTTGTGCCGCGCAGGTCATCGGCGCGCTGCAGGTTTATCAAAGCAATGCCCGGCTTTTCCAGACGATCACAGCCGTAAAAGATGCCGGGTACCTGGCCATTCCCCATGCGCTTGTGGCCCCAACGCTTACAACCGTCAAGGCCGCCTGCCTGGGAGGGCTTTTCTTCACCCTCAGCATAGGTGCCGGTGCCACCCTCCTGGCCCTGTTGTCGACCTGGGTCTGGAAATATGTCTGCTTTCATAAACGCCGGCTGGCCGTGCCGCTTCTGCTGCCCTGGCTTGTCTTCGTTATCGTACTCAACCTCAGAGGACCGGCAGTTCTGCCCTCACTCTATTTTACGGTTGTGCCGATTCTCGTGGCCGCACTCTCCCTGAAACTGATGCCCGACACCCTTGACCGCTCCGGATGGGCTTGGAGTTGTTTGCACCCGATCATTCTCCTGCTGCTGGCTGTATTCTGGTTGACACAGTACAATCCCGGCATGTTCAGCAACATACGTGACCGTCTGCTGTTGAGCCATCCGCCCGGTATCGCGTTCAACAACTTTTACTATCGTTACACCCTCTATCCGGCCGAGGTTTTTAAATCCCTCAACCAGAAAATGATCAAGACCTGCCAAGTGGATGGGATCAGTGAGCAATCCTCCAGAAAAAAGGTGCTAACACTTCTGGCCCACGGGAACTATCTGGCTGTTCAGCATACCAAAACAGTCGATCTCGCTTTGAAGGCTGATGAAAACAATCTCGCACTTGAAAACAGAGGCAGGGTCCTTGTCCAGACATCCCTTCAGAATTTCATGGACAATCCAACCCACGTATTAAAATCGTTTTCCAAGAACAGCGATTGTTTTCTGTTCTTTAGACAGGCCACCTTCCTCTCTATGCTGGTGGGTTTCCCAATCGTGCTTTACATTTTCGTTAACACTCTGTTTTACTGGTTAGCTACAATTTTTCTAAGGCCAGGACGGGCCGCCGTACTGGCCGGTCTTCTCTGCCTTTTAGCCGGATGCCTTATGGTGCTTCCGGTCCGTTCCGGCATGCAGAACAACATCACGCCCGATCACATTCCAGCCATGCTCCAGTCTGAAAAATGGCAAAGCAACGTAAATGCACTGAAAGCCATAGTCGGGCAGAAAACCAGCTTTCCATTGGAGGCCGATGCTTCCAACCTGGCAGGCAATCCCCATATCCCTGTACGCTACTGGCTGGCCAGAAGCCTGGCAAGCAGCAAAGGTGCGCGGACATATGCGGTTCTCATGAAACTGATGGACGATCCCCAACCGATTGTCGTCTGTCAGGCGCTCTACAGTCTGGGGAAAAGAAAAGAGGCACAGTCCATTAAGAACGTCCTCGATAAAATCAACCAATCCGACCACTGGTACATCCAGTGGTATGGATATAACGCACTCAAGGCTCTGGGATGGCGGCAAAAATCATCAATTTGAAAACGTTGCTTTTATCCGCCGGCGTTATCCTGGCCGTGGAATTGGGTCTGCATTGGGTGGCATGGCCCAGAAGCATATCTGCTCTGGCCTTGGTCGGTGCAGCCAGGGTGACAGAGGGTGTGTGGCTGTTAGGCCTGGTTCACTGGTTGTGTCCGGAGGGTATGGCAGCTATTGGCTTGCGGCCCAATAACTTTGCTGCCGGCCTAAAAAAAGGCCTTATCTGGTCAGTCGGCTTCGGCATTCTGGTTCTGCTGGTTTCGATAATTCTGTATCTTACATCAGGGATAAATACTTTTGAATTCATGCAAGACGGGCGGCCAACTGCCAAAGGCGGCATATGGCTGTTCCTTATCATCGGCGGCGTGGTCGCTCCAATTACCGAAGAGATTGTCTTCCGAGGGGTTTTATACGGGTATCTCAGGCAGTGGGGCGTCCTGGCGGCAATTATCGGCAGCACAGTCGCATTCGTCCTGGCGCATTCAACCCAGGGGGCCTTTCCTTTGACCCAGGCCGTCGGGGGCGTTGTGTTTGCCGTGGCTTATGAAAGGGAGCGCAACCTTCTGGTTCCCGTGGTAATCCATATCCTGGGCAATCTGGCCATTTTTTCCATCACCCTCTTTTAGATTATCCTAAAAATTAGGTTTTAAAACCTGTCATCGATCCACCTTGAAATTAAAAGCCCCATGTGGTCTGAATGGTTTCCATTTGGATAATCTAAAAGTAAAACAGCTCTTACCGGCGGACGCCGCCGCTAAGAGCTGCAACCTTAAGGCAATGGATGTTCCAGTGCTGTGATTACCTAAGGGTGTCGATGAAACAGCTGATGGTGTCGGTGGCATTGTCGCCGTCCGGCGGCAGCGTGACATCGGCCAATGCTGTTGCGAAAGCCACCTTAGTGGGATTTAGAACAGTATCCACGCTTTCATCGATGGTGTCCGTAGTCGGATCCAGTATGTCGACCCTGTGGTCGGTCTGGTTACAGATCCACAACATACCGTTCTCATCCGTGTACACCCCACTTTCCATGCCGGCGATATTTTTGTTTGTGAGTTCTGCGACGGCGGTACCCGTGGGGCTGCCCGCTGACGGGTCAAAGGTGTACAGAGTGTTGTCTCCCCAGCCGGCATAACCCACGAAATAGCCTTTGTCGGCCGCAATGATGGCCATGCCGGAAATATTGCCGTAAGGATGGTCCAGGTCGGTACCGTCGTCCAACACCATAGCTGTGGCAAAGGTGGTGGGGTTCAAACTGGCAATCCCGCCGGTATAAGCTGAGTCGTACTGCCCGACACCCTGAACGTAGATGGTGTCGTTATCCGCAAGATACTGGATGCTGCCCGGATTGACCACCGGAAGCTCGATTCCCAGCAACCCCCCGCTGCCCATACCGGTGTTCACTTCCTGGCCGGTGCTCGTGTCAAAAACCGCCACATAAGCTGTGTTGTAGACATAGTTGCCCCATCCGCCTGAAAAATCGATGCGCTGCAAGGTGATATACAGCTTGCCGTCAACGATCACACCGCTGTGCATTTCCGGGTTGCCGTCCGCATCTGCAGCAGCATAAGCACTCAGGTCCAATTCGCCTGTTTTGAATTCCGCTTCTGTGGTAGCCGAAGGGTTAACGATCCAGGCTTTATCCGTGCCGTAGCGCAATAGATAGGCCTTTTGCTCGCTCAGGAAAATCAGGTCTTGGGGATTACTGTTGGCCTCGGTCGAATATTGCCATAAAGGCGTGGCGGCGGCATTCACATCGAACTTGGTGATGTTGTCGGCCATGCTGCGCTCCATGCGGTAAAAATATTGACCATGGGCCGCCACCGTCATGTCCGATCCGGAAGGCATCAGGTTGTTTGATACCAAGCGCGGCCCGCCAACCGGACCCACGCTAGCCACTGAATGGGCTCCGCTGGAGTAGTCAGCCGCTACTGTGGACATAACTGCGTATTGATCCGCCAAGCTGATCGTCGGCGTTACTCCTAACAGCACCAGCAACAGAACGGCCATCAGTACTGATCTATGTTTTACTTTCATTTGTTTAATTAATTGCATGTTCCCCCCTCTTTCCAATTCAGTAAGTGTAGCTGAGACTTGTAAAAAACGACCTTCCCGGCATGGGAAAGCCATTGAAGTCTTCATAGCGGTTGTCTTGAATATTTTTAACACTCAGGCTCAGCAGAAATGGATCCCACATCCAGGAGAGGCCTGCGTCGAGAATCTTCTGGTTTTCAGCCTTCAACAAATTGGTCGTATCATAGTACATATCCCCTTTGAGCTGGTATTCCGTCCACAGCTTGAGCTGCCAGTAGCGGGCTTCCAGCCTGGCTAAATACTTTTGTCTCCAGCGGCCCGGCAACTGATTGCCGTAAAACGCCGGGTTTGGGTTCAAATTGTTGGTATCCTGATAAGTTGCATTGAAAACCATCCTGAAATAGCGCCCCAGATCGGCATTGAGGCCGGCCTCGATCCCCTTGATCTCGGCACCTTCCACATTTTCCGCCCTTCCAATGCCCCTGGAATCGTAAACAATGACAATCAGGTTATTGATGTCGCTTTGGAAATAGGTGGCATTAAAACCCAGGTGAGGCAGCCATTTGCTGTGAGGTTGGGTTGAGACGGTAAATCCCAAATCAAAATTGACCCCCTCCTCGGCTTCAAGGTCGGGATTGCCGATCAAGAGCCCCCGGTCTCCGGAAAGCTCGTAAAAATGGGGCTGGCGCACGTAGTTGCCGATGTTCGATTTAGCCGTGAACCAGGCGCGGGGAGCCCATCTTACGCCCAGTTGGGGTGTCCAGTAATCCTGGCTGTCTTCTGAGTGTTGCTCTGGATCCCCCCAGCTTTCTCCTTGGGTGGTCATATCGCTTTTCACATAGGTATAGCGCAGGGCCGGCACCACCAGAAGGCTATCTTCCAGCATGTACAACTGATCCTGGAGACCCAGCGAAACGGTGTCCCGGGAGCTTGAGTTGGTGGTTTCATCGTTGAGCTGATCTTCAGCTTCGTAGCCTTCCCGGGTGAGGTCCAGTGTGGAAGTGACGGTGTGCCAGGAAGCCATCCATTCGCCGAAAAGGCTGCCCCCATAGCGGTCGGTTTGGTAGGCCGATTTCTGGTAGCCAAGTCCGATATGCCCCTCGCTGTCGTCGTATAGTTCTTCTTTACGGCTGTAGTTGAACTGTACACTGCTATTCACCGGCAGATCTCCCAGGGAATCATGAGTGTACTTGAGGGTGTTGATGGAGCGGTCGGTTGCAAGCGAGGTTTCGGTTTCGGCACTGTTGTTCCAGCTGGGGATGCCCTGGTCTTTGGAAAACCACTGGGTCATGAAGTCCAAACGTGATCTATGCGTGAAATCGTAGCCGGCCTTTCCCAGGAGAGTGAACTGCCCAAACTGGGCGTTATTGCGCGATTCAACCCGGTCATCGTCCGGATTCAGGGGGGTACCGTTATCATTGAGAACCTCGAAATCATTGTCGCTGGCCAGAGCGTCCGCTGAGACGAGGTAGTCGAACTTGCCGGGTTTGTGATTAATGAAGCCCTTGGCGCTCCGGGTGTTGAAAGACCCGTAGCCTACACCGGCATTGGCGCTGAATCTTTTTTCCGCCCGACGCGTCTTTATGTTGATTACGCCGCCGATGGAGGAGGCCCCGAAGTTGATGGGTGCGGACCCCTTGTACACTTCTATGGACTCCACTTCCCCCAGGGAAATGGTGCTCAGGTCCACTCCGCCGCCGGAAGCGTCGTTGAGCAAAATGCCGTCCATGAAAACCATGACCTGGTCGCTGGACGAACCCCGCAGGGAAACACTGGAAAAGCTCCCCAGGCCACCGGTTTGGCGTACCTGGATACCGGCTTCTTTTTCTATTACGTCAGAGACCGTCTCCATCTTGCCTTCAAAGGCCTCCCTTTCGATCACCACCACATCCGAGGGGGTTTCCTCCACATCCACATCGCCGGTCCGCAGCTCCTTTTCCGACCTTTCAGCAGTAACGATAATTTCTTCCAGATGGATATCCTGGTTCTGCTTTTCTTCGGCAACAGCTGCCTCCGTCATCCAAAATGGACAAAACAACATGCTGAGGCTAATTACAATTTGTAATGATAATTTGTTCAAACCAAAAAAAATCCCCTGATCCATTTCTGAATCAGGGGATGTCCCTTTTTTATCCTCTGGTCAGGTCTGCTTCGGTCCTCGCGAAACACGACATGTGAATATGTATCGAGTCAGGTTTTCTGGCTCCCGGATCGTTCTACTGGCCACGCCTTCCCATTCCGACCTGTCGGAAAAGTGGCATGTTGTGGTTTTCGTCCCCGGTTACAGCGGCGGGCCCGCCACCGTTTTTAACGGTGTTCCCTGAATGTCTTAACAGACTTCTCGACAATCTATTTCCGTCTGCTGTAATGAACCAAGGGCATAAAGTCAACAAGAATATTTCTGTTTATTTTGCCTTACCTGACTTTTGTTACCCACCCGGAACCCCTGCTTCCTCGAAAGTCATAACTTCCTTGAACATTTTCAGGGCGCCATCGATGATGCTCATGGCCAGGGCGCCGCCAGTACCCTCCCCCAGGCGCATACCCAAATCCAGAACAGGTTTCAGCCCCAGATGTTCCAGCATGGTGCGATGGCCGGATTCCTCGGAACAGTGGCCGGCAATCAAATAATCTTTCACCAGCGGGCACAGGCTCGTAGCGATCAAAGCCCCGGCGGTGGAAATAAACCCATCCACCACAACCGGGCAATGGTGAAAAGCCGCCGCCAGGATGCTGCCGGCAATGCCGCCGATCTCGAACCCGCCGACCTTGGCCAGCACATCCAGCCCGTCGCCCTGGTCCGGTTGATTCAAGGCGATGCCCTTGCGGACCACTTCCCGTTTCTGCCGCAGCCCTTCGTCGTCGACCCCGGTCCCGCGCCCGACCATTACATCCAGGTCCGCCCCGGTGATCACCGCTCCGATGGCCGCCGAAGGGGTGGTGTTGCCAATGCCCATGTCTCCCGTGCCCAGGACATCCAAACCTGCGGCAAACAATTTCGCAGCCTGTTGAAATCCCTCCAATACAGATGCTTCTGCATTCTGGCGGGTCATGGCCGGCCCCCTTAAAAAACTGTCGGTCCCCGGCTTCACCTTTCGCACAATCAGCCGGTCGCCCCCGGGCATTACCCCGGCATCGACCTCCGGAATGATGCCCATATCCACGACCCAGACATCGGCGTTGACATGGCGCGATATGGCGTTGATGCCGGCCCCTCCGGCAAGAAAGGTCTGCACCATGGCGCCGGTGACCTCCTGCGGATAAGCGCTGACACCGTCCACTGCCACCCCGTGATCGCCGGCCATGATCAGGACCGCCTTGCGGTCAAGGGTGGGCTTTAGGGTCTCCTGTATGCCGCACACCTGTTCGGCCATGTCGTGCAGGCGCCCCAGGGCTCGGGTGGGCATCACCAACTGGGTCGTCCTGTCCCGGGCTTTTTCGACCCAGCTTTTGTCAACGGGTTTTATCCCTTTAATAATTTCTTCAATCGTAAGCTCCTGAGTACTCATTAATTCCTCCTTTTCTTCATTTCTTGCTACCAATCACCACATACAAAACACCAGACACTAAAATAAAAAAAGCCCCCAAGCCAATAAAACATCGGCCGGGGGCTTTACCGTCACCACCAGTTATTACCTAAATCAGGTTATCATTGCTGCGGCAGGTCTTCTGGCTTACGGATCAAGGGAATCGATTCCGATTCCCAGCCTACTCCCCGCGCCTTCCCCGGCCGTTTCGTGCCTATCACGACCAAGTGGCTTTTTGCAGGTTTCGTCCCCGTTCACAGCGGCGGGTCCGCACCGGATTTACACCGATTTCCCTTCTATGCAGTATGTGCGCCGTCAGCAACACCCCCGTACGAACAAAGGGGTGTGTTCAATTTTCATCCTGATTAAAACGGATACAGTGGAATTGTCAACCACTTTTGATTAGAATATTCACCTGGAATTCGGCAGAAGGCTTGGCAGGGATAAATCCCTGCGGTTCATTTGGATTGGAATATACCAAGTATTAATAACTCGACCATTTTTTGGAAAACTGGTATAGGGTGCCTGCAATGGATACAACCCAAAAAGCAAAATGCCTGGCCGTA
>JAOZRT010000195.1 GCA_029940035.1 Desulfobacterales bacterium | reverse complement strand
TTTTCTGGATATCCCTCCAGGTGAATTCATCCATCTTCGCTCTTCGAGCTACGCCGCGACAAGAAGGATGGCATCTATTTTGCCATATTGTTTACCCTCCGGGAAAGCCGGAGAACTTCAGATCCTGTGTTGCTGAGGGTTCGAACCAGTCTTCGCTCTTCGAGCTACGCCCCGACAAGGTAAAAAACTACGACTTCACCCTCAGACGCCTTGGCTCTGAAGCTCTCCGGCTTTTGCAACGACAGGGTAAATTGAAAATCACCGCTTGTATCTGCAGTTGTTTTATGTGCTTTACTTTCATTACATCTCACCGCCCGCTGTGCTCGAGCCACAGAGAACGCTGAGATATATGCCAATTCACTACCCTACACCGTCAGATACCTGAGCGGTGTGATGAAAAAATTATAGCGGCGAAGCCGCGTTGAATAATGAATTTCAGCCGATCTCAACGAGATCGGCTGAAATTCATTATCATGCAAGGCTAACTTCGATCTTGCCCCTGTATACAGACCCCTCCCGGCCATCAATGCTGATAAAATCGCCGGAAACCAGTCTCAGGGAGGAAAACTCACAGAGTTTATCCTTTTCATCACAGCGCATGCTGCCGCACCCCACCACACCGGTTTTCCCCAACCGGTGAGCCACCACCGCCGCGTGGGATGTCACCCCTCCTCTTGCGGTAAGCAGACCGTCGGCGGCATAAATTTCCTTGATATCGTCGGGAACGGTGTCTCCCCGGGCCAGAATCAGCAGGGTGTCGGGTTCAAGGCTCCGCCATTCGTCGATCTCTTGCAGTGTAAAGACCAGCCGCCCGCTCATGGCTCCGCCGGACACGCCGATGCCGTGCCCCAGGATGGTCGCATTGTCCACGTCCCGGGGTTCAAAGGTCACCACCTTTATGCGCTCACGCATAGCCATGTCGCGGGTCTGTAGAAGATACAGGTTGCCGGAAGAAGGCCCTTCAAAAGTGAACTCCATCTCCTGCGGGCTCCACTCCCTTTTCTCGATGAGCTCCACAGCCCAGCTCTTCATGGTGGCGTATATTTCGGGGAACTCCGTCTCCATGGTGATGTCGGTTTCCCGCATCTCAATATCCTGCTGGGTAATGGATATAGGCAGGGTGTTGACAAGCCCGGAAACCACATCCTCCCCCTGGTTGCCGATGGTGAAGTCCCCCCATAATCTGAGACTGTCCCCGGACCACCGCGGGTTGTGGGTGAAAAAAACACCTGCGCCTGACTGCTCGGAAACATTGCCGTACACCATGGTCTGCACGGTCACCGCCGTGCCCCAGTCGTCGGAGATGCCCATAATTTTCCGGTAGGTCCTGGCCTTGGCCGACTCCCAGGACGCAAGCACGTTGCGTATGGTGACAAACAATTGTTCCATGGGGTCATCGGGGACGTCGTTGCCGGAATCCTTGATGTAGTTTTTGTAGGTGATGGCGACCTTGCGCATCTGCTGGCCGGTCATGTTTCTCTTGAACTGTACCCCTGCCCTGCGTTTCAATTCGCTGATGATGGCATCAAAATCATCCCGCTCTATACCTAATGACATGCCGTAACACTGTAGAAAACGGCGGTAGTTGTCCCAGGCAAACCATTCATTGCCAGTAATTGCGGCCAACCCCTGGGTTATCTCCTCGTTGACGCCCACATTCAAAAATGTGTCCATCATGCCCGGTTGGGAAATGGAGGATCCGCTTCTCACGGAAAATAGCAGCGGGTTTCGGGGATTCCCGAATTTGCGGCCGGTCTCTTTTTCGATGACACGGATGTGCCGTTGCACCTGTTCCTTGAAATTTTCCTCGGCCGGCAGGTAGCTTTCGATGATCTCCCAGCAGCGAAAAACCTCGGTGGTAAGGATGAAACCGGGCGGCACGGGCAGGCCGAATGACTTGAGCTTGGCCATGTTCAGCCCCTTGTTGCCCAGGTGAATGATGCCCGAAACCCGACTGCCAACGTCGTGGATATACGTCATGGCATTTTGCGGATCGTAGCGCAACAACTGCTGGAGTTTGTCCTTGGGGAGCTTGTTGGACTGCTGGAAAAGGGTGTTCAAAATCCGGCTGAGAAAAAGGTCCAGCTGCTGGAGGCCGGTGGTGAAAGCGATCCTGTCCCGTAAGAATATTTCCGAGATGCGGTGACGGGCCTTTTCCTTGTCCTGCATGCCATCTCTGGGGAGGTAGCGTTCCAGAATGGCTTCCGGCGCTAGTTTGGTAAGGATACTGGTCAGGTTCTGGCCGTGCACATTAGCGAAATAATCATTGATGATGTTCTTGACGGCCTGGGCAAACCCTTTGAAGATATCGATGTATTGCGTAAAGGTAAAGCCCCGTGCCTCCAGGGAGTGGGTCAGCATTTCAAGTTGCCGCTCCAGTTCCACAGAATGGATGCCCTCGATGCGCAGCGCCTTGTCAAACAGCTTCAGCCGGCCATGGATCTGAAAAAAGGTGGCTTTCGTGATCAGGCTGAGATCGATCTGGTCCACCAGTTCTTCAAAAAGCGTGTTCACAATGGATTCCAGGCGAAAGGTCAGTCCCAGCGCATCGAACTTCATTTCGTGGTAACTGCCGTACATGGAGGGGATATCAACGGTAAAATGCCGTTTCTTGTAGATATCCTCCTTCACCTCAAAGGACTCTTTCGACAGGATGAGATATTTCAGGAACTCGAGATAATCCAGCATCTGGTAGATTTTTTTATCGAGTTGCGGCTCTTCGAGGGCCGCTTCAAGCTGGTCGAGGCCTGGAAAAGCTTCAGCTTTCAACTGGGCGATATGATAGGTGATTTCGATGAAGTCCAGGTTGTATTTCTGGTGCAGGTGCTGATAAAATGAAATAGCGAGAACCACCCGCTCCACGTCGTCGTCCGTTGTGCCGGAAACATCCGCGAGCATGGTCCGCACGGTTTCTTCCTTGACGCTGACCAGGTCTACGGGCAATTCCAGGCCCGCCTGTCTAAGATGGACAACTGCCTTGTGCACCCCTTCAACGTACACGCCGTTCTCTTCGATGCGGTTGTAAATGACCGGGGGCACATATGCCCTTAGCACTTCTTTGTCCCGGGTTTCCCAGAACTTCAGGGCCGCTTCCATGAAACCGATGATGAGATTGCTGCTCTCCACGTGGCTCTGCTTGCGCAGAAAGTGGATAAGCACGTCCTTTCTGTGGGTGATCTCATCGATTTTGGTGGAGATGTCGCGCAGTTTGCCTTCGGCGCCGATATCGTTGAAGTAAACCGGAAAAAGTCGTGCCATCTGTTTAATCAGGTTGTACACCTGCCCGATATTGCTGTTCAAAATACGGGTGATGTCCCTGGGAAACAGGTCGTTGTCCTTGATGAAGACCCCGCAAAGGGACAGATAGACAATCAGGCAGGAAACCAAGCGGATCGAACGTTTGGGTCCCAGATCGATAAGCTCCATCCAGGTGCGGATATTCTGAATGTGGGCCGGGTTGACCTTCACCTGCCAGTCATTGCCCACCCCGCTGATCATGGGAACTTGAAATCCCAGGTCGATGACCTCCTCCACGAAATAGTTTACCAGGTCGCTGTCCTCGGTCTGGTAAACCCCCTTCCCCATATTCAGTACACAATTGAGAGCAGTGGCCGGGAAGGTGCCCGCCTGCTTCTGGAGGGTGGAGAACGTCTTCTCCATGAGCTTGCGGATATAAAAATGGGTCTCGTTGCCGATGAGCCAGGTCAGGGTGCGATTGATATCCCTGAGGGCCTCTTCGTGGATAATAGACAATTCTGAAATATTCATAATCAAAAACAGAAAAATCATCCTCCACTGGTTGCCTTTGTGGCTGCCCTTACCGGCGTCCAGAAGCTTCTGGGGCATTTCCCGGTACATGTCAGCAATCTGATTATAACCCGTAAGGGCAATCAATTCCTTGAGCATTGCAGCCGACCGGGGGTCGCCGTGCTTTGCAAGGCGGTCCAGGGATTCCTTCCACGATCCAAACCTGGCCCGGGAAATGTCTTTAAAAACAATGTGCCACTCGTTGCCCGGGCCCAGCATCTCCACTTCTTCTTCGAACCAGACGCTCGGGTCTTTCTGGATGATCCAGAAACTGTAGGTGTGGTCGAAGTAACGAACCAGGAGCCGGTTGAGCTCCGTGTAGTCCATTGCGTCCGTACCCATATTTTCCAGGAACACTTCGGCCAGGCGTTTCAATTGGTAGAAACTTTTAACGAAGAGAAAAAAGGTATCATAGTCGTATTTTCGAATATCCCTGAATGCCGTCATCACCACGGGCACAAATACATCCTGGGTCTCTTTGGATTCCTTGATAATTTTTTGCAGGTAGAGCAGCAGGTTGTCCACGGCATCCATTTTGGTGGATGGCAAACATTCGGCCTGGATGGCATCCTGAAAGATTCCGATGAGCAGGGTTGCCGCCTCGTTGCCGCGGGGGTGGGTTTTGAGCAGGTGAAAATAGTCCAGGGAATAACCGCGGGCTTCGTTAACAATGAACTGCCAGTTTTTATAGGGGTGGGACAGTTCCTTTAAAAAGGTACTCAACCCTTCCATGATCCCGTAATATTTGGACATGGCCCCCTGCAGGGCCTCATACTTGGGATCGACGCTCACATCCACATGATAGTCCGCAATGTTGGCTTCCAAAGCTTTGGATTTGATGGCCACGAGAGCCCCCCTGAAAACCCGGTGTCCAAGCCCGGTGTTTAAAAAATTATCCCGCATAAAATCGTGTCCCACGATTTTATACAATACTGTCGGCTGTCATTCCCGCGAAAGCGGGAATCCAGGACAATTATAGCGTTTGGCACAATAACGTTTCGAAACTAATTTGTATCGGAACATATTTATGACAACCGGTATAACTGGACTCTCGTTGATACGGGAGTGATTTTTATTACTTATTTGGTGGATGCAGAGCTAACTTTTGCCGTGTTAATTAGCGGCGTAAAGTCAATTTTATCAAAGGAATAGCTATTTTTCAACCTAAATTGAGCGATTGTCGAGTTTGCCGCAGCTACAAGGAAAATATTTTCTAAACATTGTTAAAATTTGAAACGCTCTTTTTAGGTTCAAGCTGATTCAGGTGGTGCCACAAACCCGCCTATTTCGTCTTCGATAAACCGGGCCATCTGAATCGTTGACCGGTCACCAAGATAGGGGCCCACAATCTGGGCGCCCACCGGGAGGCCTTCCTGTGAAATTCCTGCAGGGACAGCTGTTGAGGGAAGATTTGCCACACCGGCCAGACCCGACCAGGTGTATACGGTGTTAGCAAAGGGCCGATCCACGTTGTTGACCGCCAGGATACGATCATAAAATTTACCGTGGTCATGGGGAAAAGCGGCTATGGGTGCCGACGGGCACAGCAGGGCATCCACCCCGTCAAAATACGTGGCCCACTGCTGACGCAGTTTTTGCCGTTCCAAATCCATTTTCAGCCAGTCACAATGGCTTTGCGTGACGCCCCTGACATACCGCGCGCGGGGATCGTCGCCCTGGTCATCAGTATTTCCGGCCTCGGCCTTCAGGCGGTCATACAGTTTTTGCGGCAGTTCCGCTGATCCCACAGCCGAAAAAAGAGCCACAAAAACAGCGTGACTATGTCTGAATTCGATGTCAGGCTTGCTTTCAACGACATCGGCACCGGCTCTGGCAAGAGCGTCCGCCAGGTTCTGGATAACACTGCCGACAGCTGCATCCACCGGACAGAACGGGTCGTCCAGCCACAGGCCGATACGGTAATCCTTGAGACATTTATGGATGGGTAAAGGCAGATTGATCTGCCAGGCAGCTTGTTGCGCCCGGTCAGGCCTGACCAGGAGGTCCATGGCCAAATCGAGATCATGGGCGCTCCGTGCCATGGGGCCGGCTACGGCGACATCGATACCGGACGCATAATCCGGAGGAAACAATCCCGGGCTCAACGGTACGTGTCCCTGCTTGGGAATGATATTGAAGCTGGATTTGTGGCCAAACACGCCGCAGAAGTGCGCCGGCAACCTGATGGAACCGCCAAGGTCGCTGCCCAATTCCAGGGACGTCATGCCGGCAGCCAGGGCTGCGGCAGCCCCACCGGAAGATCCGCCGGGTGTCCGGGAGAGATCCCAGGGGTTGTTGGTCTGGCCGTACACGTCATTGTAGCTCTGGAAATCCATACCGCCCATGGGCACGTTGGTCTTGCCCATGACCACGGCACCCGCGTCCACCAGGGACTGTACCGCATCTGCATTCTGTTCGGGTACATAGTCTTTCAGCAGCGGCAGGCCTGCCGTGCAGGGCATGCCCGCAACCTCGAAGCAGTCTTTGATAGTCATGGGCAACCCGTGCAAAGGCCCCCAAACGTCGCCTTTTTTAAGGGCCTCATCCGCTGCTCGTGCTCTTTTCCTGGCTGTCTGGAAATCAGTGGCCACCACCGCATTGATGTCCGGATTTTTCTGTTCAATCTTCTCGACAAACGCTTCCAAAAGGTCAATACAGCTAATGCGCCGCTCCTGGATGTCCTGCAGCAGCTGTGTGGCTGATTTGTATGTTAGATCCTTACTCACTGAATCCTCCTGTTATTCATATGCATACTGAAAAT
Source organism: Desulfobacterales bacterium (assembly GCA_029940035.1). Classification (GTDB taxonomy): domain Bacteria; phylum Desulfobacterota; class Desulfobacteria; order Desulfobacterales; family B30-G6; genus JAJDNW01. Next base: position 2,120 of record JAOZRT010000195.1, on the reverse strand, counting down.
AATTTTTCTCTCACAGAGCCCGCAGAGCTGAGATATTCTTCTTTTAAAACCTTATGCCATTCCATGGCAATACATACATATCAAATCTCTGTTTTCTCTGCGCATTCTAACGAAGCAGGCGACATCATCTGGATCTTGCACGGACCGAAGGCTTCCATAGGCAAGGCATCTAAGGGTGAAGTCGTAGTGGTTTTACTTCGAATCCTTAGTAACGCCGCGTATGGGAGTCTCCGGTCCGCCCTTCGGGTGATATTTGATGATTAAATGGGACTAATATCCATTAAATATAGTAGGTTAGATGGAATTAGGTTGAATAAGCTTCTGAAACCGCAATAAATGCATATTTGCAAAAAAATCATTAAATTTCATGCATGATTCAGGAATTAATCGAAATCAACTCTTAGCAAAAAAAAGAGCGTACTCACAATCAGCACAACCGACACGCTGAAAACGATCCTATAGGAATCGCCCTCCAGCCAGGCAAAATGGTCCAGGAACCTCCCGAACGCCAAAGGCAATCCCATGGCAAACACAAGGGTTAAAAGGGGTGCCACGGCAAAATAGCTTGTGGTATCGCTCAATCCGGACAATTTTCCTACAGCCGGCCCGAACACAATCGAACGGGTCCCCCGGCACAAGCCGAACAGAAAAGATGCCAGCAGAAAACTCCAGGCATCCTGGAATAAAACGATCAGGAGCATGGCTGCAACCGCCGCCCCCTTGGACAGTATATACTTGTTGCGCATACTGAGGAATCCCAGGGTCCCCAGGACAATATTGGTGAGGATGGCGCCTGCATATAAAAAACCAACGAACATGCCGGCAGCGACCGACGGCCGGATCCCGCAGAAGGAAGTGGCATATATCGCATAATAAGAAATGGCGGTCACCACCACGAAATAATCCATGTCCGCTGCCAGGAAACAGAGGAAATTCCTGTTTTTTAAAATATCACGCACGGAGTCGATGGTGTAGCGGACCAGGGAGCGGCCCCCGCGATCGTTCTTCTTTCCATCCCGGGCCACCTCCCGGGTAAACAGAAACAGCACGGCGCTCAATGCAAACAAGGTGCCCACGGCCATGAATATCAAGGATGAAGCCTTTAAGGAGAACGAATATTTCTCCACCCACTGAACGATCAGAACGCTGCTGATCAACCGCGCCACATGCTGGGCGAGCATCATGTATGCAAAACCGGTCACCGTGCGTTTTGCGGAAAACATGTTGACGGCATAGTTCAGCCATACCGGCACGGTCATGCCGATGCACACCGAGAAAATCGCGTAGGAAATGAAAAATACGAGGATAATGGCCGTGATCTTGCCGAACACGAAGAGAACGCAGCCGAAAAAGAGCAGGGACATCCCGGAAACCACGTGCAGCCAGATAACCGCATTGCGTTTGAAGGCCATGTCCGAGGTGAAATAGCTGGAAAGCAGGCCGAAAACCGAGCACCCTGCGAAAAAAAAGGCCGGTATGAACCCGATGGCAAAGCTCGAAGCGCCCAGGCTTTTCAGAAAAAGCTGCAGGAACGTGGATTCGATCACCACGGGCAAGCCCAAGCCCCATAAAAACTCGACGCCCGATATGCCGAAAACGTTCTGTTTGAAGTATTTGTCGATCATGTAAAATTTTCTCTCGCAGAGATCTCAGAGACACTGAGTATAACAGCGTGTACCACGCTGTTGTTAACATATTGCGATATGGATATAATCGAATTTATAAGAATTTACAAAGAAATATTATGTGCATCTACAATAGATAAGGGTGTTAAAACAATGTAGATTAAAGTGTAAGAAAACAGTTGTTTAAGCATGAGAAAGCCTCTATAAAATGGGTAAAGATTCACCACAAAAATTTGCCCAAAGGAGACTTTCCCATGCATCACAAAGCTATCAAAGCCGAGATTAGAAAACAACTGAAAACACGGTATCCCCACTGGCAACGTCTGACCAAAAAAGAAAAGAAAGCCATCGCCAAAAAAGTTTTAGATGAGGTTGTTAATAATTATGATTTGAAACAAGAGGTTACAACACCTCTTGAAGTATTGCTTGGAATCGAATCCCAATTGCCAACGGCTTCCATTATGAATTTAGATGAAATGGAGAGATTTATAGAGG
>JAOZRT010000031.1 GCA_029940035.1 Desulfobacterales bacterium | reverse complement strand
TCGGGAATTTGAGGCGGTCGCCTCTTCGCTCAAACAACCGTTTTACAAACTCATGTTCAAGGTCACCGTGCCGGTCTGTATGCCCTCCATTCTGGACATTTCGATCTACTTGTTTGTCAATGCCATGACCACTGTTTCCGCTGTTATTTTCCTCTACTCTCCGGATACCGCCCTCGCCTCGGTGGCGGTGATGAACATGGACGATGCCGGTGACGTCGCACCTGCAGCAGCTATGGGCATGATGATATTTTATACCAACGTCGCGGCACGTTTGATCCATCTTTTTGTGACCCGGAATCTGATGAAGCGTACCCAGGCATGGCGGACACGTTAGGTAAGCTTCTGATTATTTTTCAGGGAGGAAACAATGGCAAAAAAGTTTATCAGTATGCGTAACCTGAAATTTTTAATTTACGAAGTGTTCGATGTCGTGGCGTTGACCAAGCACCCATACTACTCCCAGCACAATCGCAAGATGTTTGACATGGTCCTGGACGCGGCCATGAAACTGTCCGTCAAGCTCCTGTATCCCGTGTTTGAAGAAATGGACCGGAAGCCGCCTGAATTTGATGCCGGCAGTGTCAAAGTGCATCCTTTGGTACGGGAATTAATGAAGCAGTACGGGGAAGGGGGATGGATCTCTTCCACGTTTCCTGAGGAATTCGACGGCGAACAGCTTCCGTTGCTGGTGGCCAACTGCTGCAACATGATGTTTTCAGCTGCCAACTATTCCGGGGCCGCCTATCCGGGCCTCACGGCCGGGGCCGCTCGCCTGATTACCAATTTTGGAAGCCCGGAACTGATCGATAAGTATGTCGCCAAAATGCTGTCCGGACAATGGCAGGGTACCATGGCCCTTACGGAACCCCAGGCCGGAAGTTCCCTGAGCGACATCACCACCACGGCCGAACCTTCTGATGACGGTCACTATATCATCAAAGGCCAGAAAATTTTCATTTCCGCCGGCGATCATGATGGTGCTGACAATGTTATCCACCTCATGCTGGCCAAGATCCCGGGAGGCCCGGCGGGAGTCAAAGGCATTTCTTTGTTCGTCGTACCCAAATACAGAGTTGATGACAAGGGGAAGCCGGTGCACAATGACATTGCCGTATCGCAGATTTATCATAAAATGGGATACCGCGGCTGCCCCATAACCGAGCTCGCCATCGGCGAGAAAGATGATTGTCGTGGGTACCTTGTGGGAGAAGCGCACAAGGGTTTGTTTTACATGTTTCAGATGATGAACGAGGAAAGAATCGGCGTGGGGCTTGCGGCCGCATCCATTGCCTCTGCCGCATATTATGCTGCATTGGAATACGTCCTGGAAAGGCCCCAGGGTCGGTTGATTTCATCCAAGGACCCGCTGTCGCTGCAGGTGCCTATAGTGGCGCATGCCGATGTCAAGCGCATGCTGCTGTTCCAGCGATCAATGGTTGAAGGCTCTTTTGCGTTACTATTGCAGTGCAGTCGTTACGAAGACATGAGCAAACTGACCCAAGGGGAGGAAAAGGAAGCCTATACCTTATTACTCGATATCTTAACGCCTGTAGCCAAAACCTATCCCTCCGAGATGGGGATCCTGTCCACCAGCCAGAGTATTCAATGCTTTGGCGGCTATGGATATTGTGAAGATTTTCCGGTGGAGCAACATTTCAGGGATATGCGCATTCACCCCATCCACGAGGGGACCACCGGCATCCAGGGTATGGATCTTTTGGGGCGCAAGGTCATCATGAAAGACGGTAAAGCTTTCAAGCTCTTTGGCAAGACCGTGCGTGAGACCATTACCGCAGCTAAACAGCACGAAGCTTTGAATCCATATGCCGCGCAACTGGCCGGAGAGCTGGTATCACTGGAAAATATAACCCTGCACCTCATCGGTGTGGCCGGTGAAAAAGGACCGGCCGTATTTCTGGCCGACGCAACCCTTTACCTGGAACTTTTCAGCTATCTGGCCATCGGATGGCAGTGGCTGCTTCAGGCGATCAGCGTACAGAAAGCCCTTAAGGGCAAATTGTCCAAATCAGAAACAAACTTCTACCAGGGCAAATGGTTCACCTTCCGTTATTTCTTCGAATACGAACTCCCCAAGGCCCAGGGTGTGATACAGCGGCTTAAAAGCCAGGATGCCCTGACCGTCGACATGCAGCCTGAATTCTTCAACGACTAAAATGAAATGTCCCGCGGCATGCCGCGGGACATTTCATTTTATAGATTACCCTTTCTGTTTTTGACAAATCACATCTAATTGATATATATTGGAATGTCTTGATGATTGTTGACTGAATTCATGTAATAATAACAAACCATCAACTTGTCGTTACCATGTTGTTTATGCAACTTTGGGGTTAAGGTATTGGAGTGAATATGGAGAGTGGTACCGACTACCTGCTGGGCCAGCTGTTAAGCCTCATTTTCTACATCATGACCCTCATCATCTACAACCGTGTCCGCAGGGAATATGCGGGCGGTAAGATTGCCGATGCCATCAACCTGATCATGATGTTCCTGGCCATCCTCCTGATCACCGATTCCATTGATTATTTTTTGCAGGCCTTTCTTTCGGTGGGCAACGACATTAAACTGATCATAAAGATTTTACTGAAATTGCTGGCCCTCAGTGTCCTGTTTTTCGGCGGGCTGAGGTTTTTCTCCAAGCCCCGGGTTGCCATGCGCATTGAGCATGATTTTTCCGGCACCGAAGGCATCGGACTGGCGTCGCCGTCCCTTTCCGGTGAAATGCCCGTTATTCCTGAAACCGTTGCTGATGCCGCTATCCGTTCACAGAAAACTCAACCAACCCTGGGACGATACGAAATCATCGAGCAGATAGGCAAAGGCGCCATGGGGATTGTCTACAAGGGGAGGGATCCCAAACTCCAGCGGTTGACCGCCATCAAGACCATCCGTTTTGTCGATGATTATGATGAAGATAAAGTCGAAAAGGTCAAGGCTTACTTTTACCATGAAGCGGAAATCGTCGCCAAGCTCTCCCACAAAAACATCGTAAAGATATATGACGTAGGCGAAGACCTCGACCTTTCCTACCTCGCCATGGAATACCTTGAAGGCCAAAGCCTGGAAACGTATTGCCAGGAGGACAGCCGGCTGCCGATCTCCCGAATTATCGATATTATCACCCAGGTGTGTGACGCGCTTGAGTATGCCCACATCCATGGAATTGTGCACCGGGACATCAAACCGGGCAACATCATGGTGTTGAAAAATGGTGAAGTGAAGGTCACGGATTTCGGGATCGCCAGGGCTGTGGGCAGCACCAAGACCCGTACGGGCATAATCAAGGGTACCCCCTATTATATGTCACCGGAGCAGGCGCGCGGACAGAAGTTGGATGGGAGGGCCGATATCTTTTCGCTGGGGGTGGTCTTCTATCATATTTTGAGCGGGAAATTACCCTTTAACGGTGAGAACCTGGCCGCCATCATGTACCAGACAGCCAACACCGACCCCACCCCTCCCTCAGACTACAACACGGAAGTGGGCCGGCCTGTGGTCGATGTGCTCAACCGGGCGATTGCCAAGAACCCGCAGGAACGTTTCCAGACGGCCGCTAAGATGGCTGAAGAATTGAGAAGGCTCCACATTGAAAAGGAGAATCTCGATTTTGCAGATCTGGATCAAGCCTTGACCCTGGAAACCCAGGGCCGGGCGGAAGGCCTCCCTGGCGGTACCGTGGTCATTCAACAGGGCTCTAATGGCGATTTTGCTGCCACCCGGGATACTGCCACCCGCAAGATCGATCTGGCCGGCTTATCAGGCACACCAGCCGGTTCTTCAGAAGCACCCTCGTATCAAGTGGTCAAAACCATATTGCCGCCTGCGGACGGCGGTGGTGGCCCTGCTGCTGATCCAATATCAAACAAACAAAAAGGGTCCGGGGCTAAGGCGTTCTTGGCCAAGCGGCTTGTTATTTACGCGCTGGCAGGGATTCTGCTGCTGGGTATTTCGGTTGCGGGATATTTTATGTTGTGGAAAACGCCGGAGGCAATGGATCAGGAAACGATGCTGGCAGAGCAAAAAGAGCTTGTCAGAAAGATCATGCAGGAAAAAATGCAGGAAAAGCAGCGCCTGGCAAATGAGGATGCTCAGAAGCAGCAAACGCTTCAGGAAAAACAGGTAGAAGATGCACAGCAAAAAGAAGAACAGCAGCGTATCGTGAAGCAAAAACTGGATGAGGCCCGAAAAAAGCAGGAAACTGAACGCCAGGCAAAAAATCAAGCTGAAAAGAAAAAGGAACAGGAACGTCTCGAAGCCATAAGGATTGCAAAGGAGAAGGAACAATCCCGGCTGGCGGAAGAGGAGGCCGAGAAGAAAGCCGAAGCCGACCGTATCGCCGAAGCCGAAATTAAAAAGAAGGCAGCCCAAAAACAGCATGACCTTCAGGCGGTGGAGAGGTACATGCAGGCGGCAGACCATCATCGCCAGGGGAAGCGTTTCCTTGAAGCTAAAACAGGATATGAAACCGCGTTGGCATTCATCCGGAACAGCCGCTTCAGAAACGACGGTGAACTGGTCGGGCAACGTAAGACGATAGAGTCCAACCTGGCTGCTGATGATATTGTTTACGGCTCAAAAGGGTATGTACTGTACAAGGGAAAATGGCTCTCATCCGAGGAATTGGAACTGGCGCGCTACAGTGAGGGGTTTGTCAAATACAAAGGTGAATTCAGGGATTACCGAACCTTGAAAAGCACCATAAAAAAACTGTGTGATTCCCTGATCAAGAAACACCTCACTCAACTATACAGTGGAAAAACCGTGCATTCCAAGAACATCTATTTTCAGAAAATAATTCTGACGCGCAACAATAAAGCGTTTTCCCAGTACTCGGTCTACTACAAATGGGCGGTTTCGACGTTCAAAGGCATGCATGAAGATATATGCACAGTGGATATTAAATATACCGTCGGTACGGACAAGTGGGCGCTGCTCAAGGGGTGTGAATAGCCATGCCGCTCACAGGTGATATTCAGACTTTTTCGCTGTCAGCGATGGGACGGCTTCTGCACCAGGAGAAAAAGACCGGTATATTGAAAGTAAGCAGCCGGGAACGCGAGACGAGCATCTATTTTCGCAGCGGGGATATTGTTTTTATCAGCGGTGACCTGGCTGCGCAGCTGTCCCTGGGGGCCCTGTTGAAGGACAAGCAACTGGTCACCGATAAGGATATAGAGACGTCCCTCAGTGTCGCCCGTGAGGAGCACAAGCGACTGGGGGTCGTACTGATGGAGAGCGGTCTGGTGTCCCAGGAGAAACTCGTGCAGGTGCTGAACTATCAGTTCAAGGAAGCGATTTCGGCAGTGCTTAGCTGGCGCGAGGGCGCTTTTGTGTATGAAGACGGACTGAAAGATTTTGTTGAAGACATCCGGTTGAAGATGGACCCCATCCGGCTGGTTGCAGAAGCGGAGAAGTGGCAGGCCTACCGCTCTCTTATCCCCAACGATTATGTGGTGTTCCAGATAAAGGAGGGTGCGCTGCAGTCGGACTCTTTTTCAACGGACGGCGCCTTGCGCGTCATGCTGATGATAGACGGGAAAAGGGACGTCTTCCAGATTATAACCGATACGGGATTGCCCCGTCTGGGGGTGTACCGGGCCCTTGCAGCCCTGGCCGAACAAGGCGCCATAGAGGTGTCCGGGGCTACGCAAACGTCGCAAACAGGCGGAATGTTGGACACAACGAGTGTGGTCCAATATTATATGGATACAATTAACGACATTGCCAGTATTATTGCACTGGAACTGGGCGAAAAAAAGGCCCACAGCATGCTGACCAGAAGCCTGGAACGATCTATTGATGACAAAAAACTTGTCGAGGCGGTGATACCGGGCGGAGACCCCGGGGAGAATAAGCGGCGAATTTATGACCATCTGCAGAAGCAAGCCAATGCACTGGACGGCCGGCAACTCGAATGGCATTTCAAAAAGGCGGTGTTTTTTTTATTGCAGGAAGAATATCAAGTTCTGGGTTTCAAGGCAGCCAGAGACACGATCGGAAGACTCGTCGAATCATCAGAACACCTGAAGGGGGAGGAGGAGATTGCCAGCCGCATGCTGACGTTATACCATACCCTTGCCCAGGATGAAGGCTATTTCAATGGTGGGAAAACCTTTTCTGACACAAACACGATGCCGGAGGAAACAGGTGAGGATCTTAGCGATGATCCTAAACCCAGTATGGCGAAAATCGGGGGGGCCGCCATCATTGCCCTGTACAGCCGCGTTATCCAGACGGTGATGCATGAAATGGAAGCGGAAATCGGGAGCAAAGCAAACGTATTGCTGTCAAATATAATCGAAAAATCAGACTATTATGATAAGTTTTTATCCCAGTACCGAGTAGACGATGATGTCCATACCAACGTTGACCGGATCCGGGATCACATCTCAAGGGAGGGTCACAGGCTCGGCAAAAGCAGTTTTATAACTGGCTTTCAGCAGACCCTTATCGAACTGCTTCTGGTGAAGAAGCAGCTGTTAGGGGAAAAATCCATTGGCGCTACCGTCCTGAACATTGAGACGTTTTTGGCGGGTGTTGTCCAGGAAGAGTTCCGTCCGTTGATCACGAACCTCATGACTACCATCAAGAGAATTATTTAATATGGAAGCCAATTTGAACTACTGGATGGCGCAACTGTTGATTCTGGTGTTTTACATTATGACGCTGGTGGTTTACAGCCGTGCGAGGAATGAATACATTGGCGGAAAAATCGGCAAAGCCATCAATCTGATCCTGCTGTTTTTACTGGTGCTGTTCATTTCGGATATTGTCGATTACTTTTTTATCGTACTGATGCCTTTGGCTGAAGACACCATCTTGATTATTAAGATTCTGCTGCGGCTCGTTGCCATATGCGTGCTCTTTTTCGGTGGACTCCGATTTTTCGCAGGCAGGACAGCGCCTGCCGAGGTGATCCGTCAGACCGTAGCCCTGGGGGTCGCAGGTCCCAAACCGCCTGTCGAGCAGACGGCTGCGCAGGCACCGGCAGCCGATAAAACGGTTGTGGTTGCCAAAAAGCCCAAGGCGATGCCCACGCTGGGTAGGTATGAAATCCTGGGGCAACTGGGTCGCGGCGCCATGGGGATCGTTTACAAGGGCCGGGATCCCAAGCTGAACCGCCTGACCGCCATCAAGACGATCCGCTTTTCAGATGAGTTTGACGAATCTCAAGTGGAAACCATTAAAGAGCACTTTTACCGTGAAGCCGAAGTCGTGGCCAGGCTCTCACACGCCAATATCGTGACCATCTACGATGTGGGAGAGGATCTTGATCTTTCCTACCTGGCCATGGAGTACCTCGAAGGCGAGAACCTGGAAAAATTTACAACCAAGGATAACCTGTTTTCCGTAAAAAAGGTCATCGATGTCATCGCCCAGGTGTGCGATGCCCTGGCGTATGCCCACCAGCACGACATCATTCACCGGGACATAAAACCAGCCAATATCATGATGCAGAAAGACGGTGCTGTAAAGGTGACCGATTTCGGCATTGCCCGCGCCACAACCAGCACCAGAACACGTACCGGCATCATCAAAGGGACACCTTACTATATGTCCCCGGAGCAAACTCAGGGAAAGGAGCTCACCGGCCAGTCGGACGTCTTTTCTCTCGGCGTCGTGTTCTACCAGTTGCTGACCGGTAAACTGCCGTTTTACGGGGACAACATGGCGGCGATCATGTATCAGACGACATCGGTCGAACCGGAACCGGCGACGACGCACAACCCTGCCATCAATAAACCTACCCTGGCCATTCTAAAACGCTCCCTGGAAAAATCACTTAAAGACAGATATCCCGACGCCGGAAAAATGGGGGAACACCTGCGGCTCTTAAGCAAGAAAATGGGAACTGAGCAGTAAAGGACGGAACCCCAGAGGTCAGAGGACGGAGGCCAGAGGTCAGAGCCACAGAGGACGGAAGACAGATCCACAGAGCATCAGATGGTGAAAAGGTGAGTTGACGGTAGTCTGTCGTCAGTAGTCAGTCAACAGAAATCTTAGCCGCAGACATACGCAGACGACCGCAGACAAAACATTTTTAATGTCGCTTCGCGACTGCATAATGCAGATAGCAATTAAAATAATTGATGCCAGAAGTGTACTGCTTTTCGCAAGTATTATTAAACGTCCGCGGTTGTCTGCGGCTAAAAAAAAGAAGACAGAGGACAGAACAACAGAACATCAGAAGGTATTAACCTGGCGATTAAATAGCCAACTCCGTCATGCCGGACTTGTTCCGGTATCCAGTGTTTATCTGGATAGCGCTGACGCTTCACTGCATGTCCCGCCTACGCGGGAATGACGACTCTCGGGTATTTAGCCACCGGAGTAATAAGAAGGAGAGTTGACAAACGCTATACCTGAAACTTACTCGCTGAGGAGGATCTCCACACGCCGGTTGGCAGCCCGCCCCTCCCTAGTCGCATTGCTTTCGATGGGGTTTTCAGGGCCCTGGCCGTCGGTGGCGATCCGAGCGGGTGCAACTCCCTGGCCTACCAAATAGGATTTGACCACAGTGGCTCTGAATTCGGAAAGGCGGCGGTTATATTCATAATTGCCCAGGGAATCCGTGTAGCCGCTTACCGCGACCTTGAGATCCGATTTCTGTTTGATGACACGCGCAATACGGTTCATCAGGCCATAGGCATCATCGGAGAACTCGTTGGAGTCCATTTGAAACCGAATGGTAAATGTGCGGTTGAGGTAGGCTTCCAGTTCGGCACTCGACATGGCCGGTTCTTTTGCGGCTGTTGCCTCCGGCGGAGACGGGACGGGTTTTTCGGCAACTGCCGGTGCGGGCGTTGCTGCCTCAGGCAAGGTCTCAGGAGCAGGCCCATTTTGTCCTGAACCCGTTGTCGATGAAACCGGCGCGGGTTTCGGAATGGAAAAGGTGCTGGTTCCTGTTTTTTCCTCCATGCCCGCCGGTTTGAATAGTTTGTCGGCAGGCAATATTTCCGGGAAATAGACATAGGCAGCCATCCCGGCCAGCAGAACTATCAGTAGACCGTAAATAGGAAAGCTTATCAGGGGGCGGTGCAGCGGATAAAACAGCAGATTGGAAATGGTCTGTAATAATCCGGTTTTGGGAGCGGGGTCCATTTTTTCGACGGAGATGCTGAGGTCTTCAGCACACTCTTTTACGATGCGGGCATCGATCTTCTTTTTTCCTTTGACAAAACCGGTCAGCAGTGCGTGGTCGCAGATGACATTGATCAGGCGCGGGTAGCACTTGGAAAAAGCGATGACCTGGCGTATGGCGCCGGCACTGAACGGATTCTTTTCACTTCCAGCCACCTTGAGCCGGAACTTGATGTATTCCTCTACTTCCTTGCCGGGTATGGGGCTGATGTTATAACGGGTGGTGATCCTCTGCAGCAGGGCCCTGTTGCGGGTTTCCAGCAAGGCTTCGTTGAGCTCGATCTGTCCTATCAAAAAAATATTGAGAAGCTTGGAGGTTTGGGTCTCGATATTGGACAGCTGCCGAATTTCCTCGAGCATTTCATGATCGAGCCGCTGGGCTTCGTCGATGATGATCAGGACCCGTTTGTTATCGGCTTTGGCTTTGTGCAGGAAGTGAATGAAGTGTACAAGGAAGTCGCCTTTGCTGTCGAACTGTTTGTCGATCTTGAAGGCGCGCACCAGAAAGTTGTAGAAATCCAGTTTTTCCAGTCCTGGATCCGAGATGGTGGCCACAAGAACATTCTCATCCAGGCTTTCCAGCAACCCGTTAATGAGGGTTGTCTTGCCTGTTCCCACATCACCCACCAGCAGCAGGAAGCCGCGGTTGTCGTGAATGCCGAATTTGAGTCTGGCCAGAGCCTCTTTATGGGTTTCACCCAGCCAGAGGAACCGAGGGTCGGGGCTGATCTGAAATGGTTTTTCTTTTAGGCCGAAATGGGAAAGATACATTTTATTAACATATTGTTATTTAAAAATTAGTTTTGTATATAGTGGAAACATTACCGGATGTCAACGCAACTTTAAGAGGGCTGGTTTATGGAAATGGTCAAACATATTTTCAAGGGAATACTGGGATGTCTGTTGCTGCTGGCCATGTCGAGCGGCTTTGCCGGCCATGCTGCCGGAGAAGGCCCGGCCCGGCAAGGGGTGGATGTCATTTTCGCACTGGATAATTCAGGCAGCATGCTGAAAAACGATCCGGACTTTATTACCCGGGCGGTGGTCATCAATTTTCTGGAAGGGCTTGCCGAGGACGTACAGGTCGGCATGGTTATTTTTGACACCGATGCCCGTCTGGTTCAGCCGCTGACAGGCATTTCCACTGTGGAAAGTGCCGAACACTTTTTGGAAGGCCTTGAGATGATCACCTACAAGGGGCAGTATACCAACACGCCCGCAGGGGTGGAGAGAGCTGTTTACGAGCTCAGAACAACCGGCAGGGACAAGGCTGAAAAAGTAATCATTCTTCTCACGGACGGGATCGTTGATACCGGCAACAAAGGCCAGGATCTCGAATCGGAAAAGTGGCTCAAGGAAACCCTGACCCTGGAGTGCAAAAAGCTGGGCATACGGATCTTTGGGATTGCCTTCACGGAACAGGCGGATTATCGACTGATGCAGACCCTGGCAGTGAAAACCGAAGGGGAGTATTTCAGGGCTTTCAATGCGGATGAGGTGGCGTCGGTTTTCCAGACCATTGACGATATTATTTCAAAACCCGCTGCCGTGGAACCAGCGTCTCCTGAACAGACATCTGTCAACCAACCGCAAACAACTGAAGAAAAAGCTCAGCCGGCGGTCCCTGTTCAACCCGCGGAAGATATGCAAGAACCAACAAGAACCCCTGTGTTGCCGGTGGTCCTGGTCATCGTAATCCTGGCGGCGTTGGGGGTTGTCTATTTTGGTTTCATGCGCAAAAAAAAGACCATTATGATAAAACCGGACACCCAGTTGGACATGGCGCCCATGAAGGGGCAGCACAACAACTCCATGGACCAGGCAGAGCTGATCGATACCGAAAATATCATCTCCGCCGAATCCATAACCCTGCCCCTGGACCGCAAGTCTGTGAGTATTGGGCGAGACCCCAGCAATGATATTGTGATTCCCAAGGATTCCATTTCAAGCCTGCATGCTACCATCGATTATAAAAACGGTTATTACTATCTGGAGGACCTCCGCAGTACCAACGGCACCCGGTTGAATGATAAACCCCTCGATGAAAACATTTCAGTGCGGCTGAAAAGCGGTGATAAAATTCATTTCGCCATTTATGAATTCCGGTTTTTGATGCATGACCTGGCACCCTATGGGGAGACAGTCATGATCAAGAAGGATACGAATAACGAATAAATCCCGCATTCCGCATTCCGCATTCCACATTCCGGATTCCGAGCTCAGAGGCTCCGTCCTCAGTCGCCGCTGTAATTCAGCGCCGCACCCTTTTCAGCCGTATTGGCCATCTTGGCATAGATGGAAAGATAGCCTTTTTTAACCTTGCTTTTGGGCGGTGTCCAGTCGGCAAGTCTGCTGTTGAGTTCCTCGTCGGAAATATCCAATCGTAAATGCTCGTTGGGAATGTCGATTTCTATCATATCCTGGTCTTTCACAATGGCCAACGGACCGCCAGCAGCGGCTTCTGGCGCAATATGGGCCACAGCACACCCTTTGTTGGTCCCGGAAAAACGACCGTCGGTCAGGAAGGCGATCTTGTCTGACTTTCCCTTGGCGGCTAGCTGCCACAGAAAACGCTGTAGAAGCAGCATGCCGGGATCTCCTTTGGGGCCCACGTTTCTGACGATAACCACATCCCCGTCATTCAGATGGCCCTTATCAAGTGCTTCGCAGGCGTCTTCCTCGGAGGGAAAAATACGGGCCGGCCCTTGGTGCTGATGCATGGCTGCGGGCACGGCTGATTTTTTAATCAAGGCACTCCCGGGCGCAAGGTTTCCTTTGAGAAAAATGAGCCCCCCTTCGCTGGACAGCGGATTGTCAAGGGGGTGGATCACCTTCCCATCCGGCAATGCCGCTCCTTCCAGGGTTTCTGCCAGCGGACCTCCGGTTACGGTGAGGACAGCCGGTGTCAAAAGATTCTGCATGGCTTTCATGGCTGCCGGCAATCCGCCGGCTTCGTCAAAATCTTTGATCAGGTATTTTCCGCTGCCTGAAGGCGCTATATCGCACAACAGCGGTGTCATCTTGCTTATTTCATTGAACGTTTCCGAAGGGATGTCCATATCGAATTCTGCAGCCACGGCTTGAAGGTGAAGGACCCCGTTGGTGGATCCTCCCACGGCCATCAAGACGGCAATAGCATTTCTAAAGGCATCCATGGTCATTATGTCGGAGGGTTTGATGTCTTTTTGAAGAAGCTGCACAACCTGCTGGCCTGCCTGAAATGCCAGGCGCATCAACCGGGAGTCTGCCCCTGGTGTGGTGGCGTTCCACGGCAGGGACATGCCCAGGGCTTCACTGAGGCAGGCCATGGTATTGGCCGTACCCATTACGGGGCAGGCGCCGAAACCCGGACAGCCGCGTTCCTGAATGTCATGGAAGGTGTGGTCCCCGATGCGGCCGGCCTTGTAATCGGCAAAATGCTTTGGGGCCACTTCCAGAGGGTCCACTGCCTGCCCCTGATAGGTATTCAACTGCATGTAGCCGCCGGTTACCACCACACAAGGGAGGTCCAGACGGGCTGCTGCCATGAGGTGGGCGGGAATCACATCGTCGCACACCGGGACAAACACCATGGCATCGAAAAGGTTGGTCATGGCCACGGTTTCAATATAGCCTGCCACCAGGTCCCTGTGGGGCAGGTGGTAGTTGTCATGCCCGGCCATGCTGGTGCAGATCGAGCTGATGACAAATTCCCTGGGGGTGCCCCCGGCAGCCCATATGCCGTCTTTGACGGCACCGGCCACGCGGTCCAGGTGGATGGAAGCCGGGTTGACCTCGCCCCAGCTGCTGACCACCCCTATCTGCGGTTTGGCAAGCGCCTCATCGCCATACCCCACACCCCGGATCAGGGTCTGTCGCTCAACCATGGCATAATCGGGTAGCTGGCTGTCTTTTTTCTTGATCGTCAAGATGGGACCTCCTAATGAACGTCGAATAACAACAAGCAGAATTAGCAATCCGCCTTTTTAAATATCCAATAATCAATATCCAATGTCCAATTATCAAGTTTCATCCGGTGGAAGCCCGTTTTCATCCCACCCGTGCAGGAGATAGTATTCTTTCAGCATCTGGCTGAGCTCTTCCGGGGTGATAGCGTCGCCGGTCTTCTCATTTTTACGGAAAAATCCCTTGGACAGCCATTCGTCTTCAGCCGTCATGCCTTCCCTCAGGTTGAAGCGGCGAACAAGGGTGGCAATGTCAGCGGCACGCCTGCGCAATGCGTCTTTGTCTGCATCCAGCCCGGTAAGGCTATGAATGATTTTTTCCAGGGTTTCCCACGGGTAAAGGTCCCTGTAGAAACGGCACAGCACCAGGGTGTCGAAAATGGTCAGGCGGTCTTCGAATTCCAGAAACAGATCGGCTTTGCCCTCGATCTGATCAGGAGGGATCATGCCGGTCAGTTCGGGTTTGTAAAAGGTGGCCCGCAGGTGACACGCGCCCCTGTCGGAAGTGGCGTAGGCCAGGCCCATGCCTTTGAGGACCCTGGGATCGTAGCCCGCCGGTTCCATGCCCTTGACATGCACGGCGATATCCTCGAGGTCCCATTCCCTGGCGGCGTGTCTGATGCCCCGGGCCAATACGTCGCCAATGCCTTCGCGTCGGGCGATCATGTGCAGCAATTCGGCGATTTTGTCCACCTGCCCGTAGTCTATCTCAAAATCGACTTTGCCCCGCAGAAAGGCTTCAATGGTAAAGGCGCACAGGTTGCCGGCCGTGATGGTGTCGATGCCCACCCGGTCGCAGATATCATTCAGGTACGCGATCTCTTCAATGCTGTCGATCATGCAGAGCCCGCCAAAGGCATAAATGGTTTCATATTCCGGGCCTTCCAGCTTCAGGCCCGCATGGCGGCCCTTCTTTATGGTCGTCATCCGGCCGCAAGCCATCAGGCACTTGGCACAGGCGCGCGGCTTGACGTCGCATTGCGAGTGCAGGCCATCGGCACTGATATTCTCCCACTTTTCATAATGTCCTTCAGCCCAGTAACGCGTGGGGAACGCATTGGCGGCGTTGGTCACCTTGACCAGCTGGGAGGTGCCCATACTTTTGTAGGCCTGCACGCCGGGATTGTCCTTAGACTCCGCCATGATGGTCTTGGAGAGTTCGGCCACGGCCTCTTGGTCGTACAGCACCCTTGACCGGTCGCCCTGAAACAACAGGCCTTTAATTTTCTTGGCGCCCAGCACGGTGCCCACACCTGTCCGGCCGGCAGAACGCCAGTGGTCGTTCTTGATGACGCCAAAACGTACCCTGTTCTCGGCTGCCGGCCCGATCACCACCGCGCCGGGTTTGCGAAAGCCCTTGTCCGGCTGGGTGAAGCGTTTCAGGATCTCATCTTCGGTGGCGTACGTTTCCTGGCCCCACAAGTCGGCTGCCGGATGAAAAAGCACCTCGTCCGGATGGATGCCGAGAACCATGGGATCTGTGCTTTCCCCCTGTATGACAATGGCGTCATATCCGGCCGAGTCGATGGCCTCCGGAACTTTGCCGCCGGAATAGGATTCCGAATAGAGGCCTGTCTGGGGTGATTTGGTGTAAACACCGTAGCGTGAGCTTCCCCATATGCGGCTACCGGTTATGGGTCCGGTGGCGAATATTAGACAGTTGTCCGGGTGCAGGGGATCGACTTCGGGTGGATTGAGAGTGTAGAGCAGGTAAGAAGCGAGGCCCTTGCCGCCCAGATACTGCTCATAGATGGATGGGTCCAGCGTCTCTGTCCAGAATTTTTTCTCATTGACGTCAATTCTTAAAATACGACCATATTGCCCTTTCATAAGAATTCTCCTTGTTTTTCTATATGCTATAACGTTTAAGTCATATTATCCATTGGAAAACATGGTTGTCAAGGCGAAAAGACTTAAATATATTTTAGCTATCGAAATATATGTTGACAGTTATAATCAATTTTCAATATACATATTAATATATTGGAGATGATAAAAAATACTAAAACCTTTAAGTAATAAACATGTAACCAGAAGGAGGAATCGTCATGAACAAGGCAACCAACCAGGAACTGGGAGCAGGGAAAACCAAGTACATTGCCGACGGGGTCAGCAATGTTTCCCTTAACTACATCGAATCGGGCGACGGTGCGATTCTCAAAGACGTGGAAGGCAATGCGTTTATCGATTTTGCCTGTGGCATCGGCGTGATGAATATCGGTCATAGCAACCCCAGGGTTGTGGCAGCTATCAAAGACCAGGCCGAGAAGCTGGTCCACACCTGTTTTATGGTAAACCCCTACGAAACTGCGGTAAAGCTGGCGGAAAAGTTGTGCGCCGTAACACCGGGTGATTTTCCCAAAAAGGCTTTTTTTTGCAACAGCGGCGCCGAAGCCGTGGAAAATGCCGTCAAAATTGCGCGGTACTACACCAAACGGCCAGCCATCGTGGTTTTTGAAAATGCCTATCACGGAAGAACCCAGTTGACCATGACTATGACCAGTAAGATAAAGCCCTACAAGTTCGGTTTCGGCCCCTTCTGTCCGGAAGTGTATCGCATGCCCTTTGGCGATGAAGTGGGAGCCGACAAATTGAAAGATGTTTTCATCAAAAAAGTCAACCCCGAGGCAGTAGCGGCCGTGATTGCAGAACCGGTGCAGGGAGAGGGCGGGTTTATTGTACCGCCGGACGGTTATTTCCAGGAGCTGATCAAAATTTGCCACGACAATGGCATACTGTTCGTGTCTGACGAGATCCAGAGCGGCATGGGACGCACCGGAAAAATGTTTGCCATCGAGCACTGGGGTGTGGAACCGGATCTGATCACTACCGCCAAAAGCCTGGCAGCCGGGATGCCTCTGGCTGCCGTTGTCGGCAAAGCCGAGATCATGGATGCGGTTCATCCCGGCGGTTTGGGGGGCACCTACGGTGGCAACCCGGTGGCCTGCGCAGCTGCCCTGGCGGTTCTGGAGGTTTACGAAGAAGAGAACATGCTGGAAAAATCGGTTGTCTTGGGAGAGAAATTGTGGGCCCGTTTCAAAACCTGGAAAGAGAAATTCGGTATCGTCAAGAGCATCCGGGGCAAAGGGAGCATGGTTGGACTGGAACTGGTGAACACCAAAACCGGCGAGCCTGCAGCTGACGAAACCCTGCAATTGGTCAAGCATTGCCATAATAATGGCGTTGTGGCCCTGAGCTGCGGTGTCTACGGCAATGTCATCCGTACCCTGGTGCCCTTTGTGATTACCGACGAACAGCTTGAAAAAGGGCTCTCCGTGATGGAAGCGGGACTTGCTAAGATAGACGCATAATACCTCTCACAGAGATCGCAGAGAATTTATTATGAATTTATCCCTGAGGATAAATTTGCTCACTTGGTGTCCTTTGTGCCTTTGTGGTTGAATATAGACAATATTGTTTTGATATGAAATCCAATCCTACCATAAAGGATATCGCCCAGGCAGCCAAAGTGTCTGCCGGGGCGGTATCCCTGGCCTTGAACAACCGGCCCGGTGTCAGTGAAAAAACAAGGCGGAAAATTCAGAAAATCGCCCGCAAACTGGACTACCGGCCCAACGATGCTGCCAAGCGCCTCATCGGACAGCCGAGCCACACCATCGGTCTTATCCTGCGCAATATTGCCGACCCCTTTTTTCCGGAGTTGGCGCTCGGGGTCGAGGAAAAGGCAACCGAGCTGGGCTACAGCCTTCTATTGTGCAATACCAACGGTACATTGGAAAAGGAAAAACAGGCCCTGGATGCCCTGCGGGCCAAGGGGATGGATGGTGTCATTCTCTCCACTGTCACAATAAACGATCCCAATATCCAACCCCTGATCGATGCTGATATTCCCTTTGTCTGCGTCAACCGTTTTGTCATGGACCCTTCCATAGAGAGCAAAACCGATTATGTGGTCCTGGACAACTATGCCTGCGGGTACGACGGCATGCGACATCTCTTGCGGATGGGGTTCGAGCGTATTGCCATATTGACCGGTGATTTGAATACCTCCACTGCAGCGCTGCGGCGCCAGGGCGAGCAGGACGCCCTGGAAGCCTTTCATGTTTCACAAGATCCGAAACTTGTGAAGGAGTGCGGCTGGTCCCGCAGGCGCGCCTTTGATGCGGCCAAGCACCTGCTGGGATTGAAGGAACGCCCCGAGGCTTTTTTTGTGCATGATGACCACATGGCGCTCGGCGTGAGGGAAGCCGTACTCGGGATGGGCTTGCGCATGCCTGAAGATGTTGCCTTGTTGGGCATCGATGATATCGAAATGGCATCTTTGACCGGTGTGGACCTCTCCACCATCAGTCAGAAAAAATACGATATGGGGGTCATGGGCACCAAGATCTTGATCGATAAAATAGAAGGGAACACGCCGCCCATGGTGAACAAAATCATGCTCGAGCCCAGACTGATGATCCGCAAAACCTGTGGTTTCCACCTCAAGGGGTATGTGCGTTGACCGGAATACCTCGAATAGCTGTTTTCTTTTTCAGCCTGCTGTCCTGCGTCCTGTCCTTTGCCTCTGAATTCAACCTTTCTTAGGAAACCATTTTGCGCTGGTATGAGAGAGAACAAGAGTCCGGCGAAGAGCTCTCCGTCATACCTGTTTATGAATATATCGGGTTGAATTACATGTGTCTTCAAAGAGGGCCATCACCGCTTTTCTTGACAGTACCCTTGATTTCCAATAGGCTAATGTTATCTGCCCAGTTTAGCCCGAATAGTATTAAAAATGGACACTTTAGGAATATCCGGAGATAAGGAACAATGTCTGATCATTTTGAATGGCGTATTCTTGTCATCGATGATGAAAAAGACATTTTGGATGTCATGTCTCTTATCCTGAAAGATCATGGCTACCATGTAATAACCGTTCTGGATGGTGTTGCTGGCCTCGCACAGTGTCGCAAAAAATCACCCCAGATTGTTATTACCGATATCCGCATGCCGGGAATGAACGGTATCGAGGTTCTCGAAGCGGTTAAAAAACTCAATTCGGATATCGAGGTGATTGTTTGTACCGCGTTCGCGGAAATGGAACTCGCCATCCAGGCACTTCAGCTCAATGCATCCGATTTTATCACCAAACCCATCAGCGACCAAGCTTTGCACTTGTCTATAGAGCGTGCAAAGCAGCGCTACATTTCACGCAAAAAGCTTCAGGACTACGCAAAATTACTAGAAAAGCAGACAGCAGACCAGGCACAGATTCTTCACCAGGATAAAATGATGTCACTCGGAAGGCTGGCTGCCAGCGTGGTACACGAAATCAACAACCCCCTGTCCGGTATTCTCAACTACAGCAGGTTGATGATCAAAATATTGAAAAAGAGGGAGCTGACACCGGAGTGGCGAGACAAATTCATTCAGTATCTGGATTTGGTCGAAAAAGAATCTGACCGGTGTTCCCAAATCGTTTCGAACCTTCTATCTTTTTCCCGAAAGTCACCCCCGTCATTTGCACCTGTTCACTTACCAGATCTCCTGAACAGGTGTATCGCCCTAAGCCGGCACAAACTCGAACTGCAGGATATCAACCTGACAAGCCACATCCAAGAGAATATTCCTCCCGTGGAAGGTGATTTCAACCAGCTGCAGCAGTGTGTGATCAACCTGCTTTTCAACGCTGTGGACGCCATGCCGGAAGGCGGTGAAGTTTGCATCAGAGGGTATGTTGAACCTGAAAAAAACCAGCTTGTCATTGCCGTTGAGGACACGGGAACCGGAATTACTGAAAAAGATCTCCCGCACATCTTCGAACCGTTTTACACCACTAAAAGAGAGGGTTACGGTGTGGGACTGGGGCTTTCAACGGTTTATGGTATAATGGAGCAGCACAACGGCAGTGTGGCGGCCCACGCCAGACCGGGTTCGGGGTCAACATTTATCCTGAAACTGCCTTTGGTCTGAGGCAGCACCGCATGATCAATTAAGCCCGATTGATTTGTTTGATTTAAGCGAAACCGTATATGGCTGAACCACACAAATACGACGTAATCCTGAGCGATCAATCGCTGGCCCTTTTGGACGAGCTCAACGTGGGGGCTTTTACCGTTAACGTTCACCGCAAAGTCAAATCCATGAACCTGAGTGCCCAGGCGCTCATGGGGCTGAAGGAAAAGGAGGTCATCGGCAAGGACTGCCGCGATATTTTCACCGGTGTACCCTGCATGGTCACCTGCATCCTCAGAAGCAAAAACAATGCGGTCACCAATGAACCCGATGTGGAAATAGTAAACGAGCATGAAACCAAAAAACTGCTGACCCGCATGGCCATACCCGTATACGACCGTGATCACTGTCTGGCCGGCTGTCTTACCATCCTGCAGGACCACTCTCCCATTGCCGACCTCATCGACCGGATCCACTACGAAGAACGCAGCTACAAGACGATCCTCAACAACCTGGATGTCGGTATTTTCACGGTAAACCGCGGGGGCCATTTCACCTTTTTCAACAGCGAAGCCGAAAAGATATCCGGGTATGACCGCCGTCAGGTGCTCGGCAGGCCCTGCTCCCACTTTTTCGGCGACCAGGCAACTGACGATATGTGCCTGTTCCGGGAACCTATGGGAAAAGACTGGATGTACAAGTCCCGGGAGGGAAAGATCAAGACCCAGACCGGTGAAACAATTCCCATCCGTGCCAATTACATCCCCCTGAAAAATGAAAAGGAGATCATTGTCGGCGGTCTTGCCACTTTTCACGACCTGACCCTGGTTCGCCAGCTGGACCAGGCCATTCGGGACCGCTACACATTTCACGACATGATCGGTAAAAGCCCGGAAATGCAAAAGGTGTTCGAAAAAGTCAACATCGTCGCCGGCACCGATGCCACTATTCTCATCGAAGGTCCGACGGGGACAGGAAAAGACCTGCTCGCCAAGGTCATCCATCATTCGAGCCCACGCTGTTCCAGCCCTTTTGTGAAAGTCAACTGCGCAGCTATCCCGCAAGATTTACTGGAATCCGAAATGTTCGGGTACACCAAAGGCGCTTTTACGGGAGCAGACCGTGACAAGCCCGGAAGATTCAACGAAGCCGACGGCGGCACCATTTTCCTGGATGAAATCGGCGACCTGCCCCTGCCTCTGCAGGCAAAACTTTTGCGCGTGCTGGAGGACAGGGAGTTCTACCCCTTGGGAAGCGGCAACACGCAGAAAGTGGATGTACGCATCATCTCCGCCACCAACCGGGGCCTGGACGAACTTGTCGAAAAAGGCCTCTTCAGGGAAGATTTGTTTTACCGTTTGAACATGTTCAGGTTTGACCTGCCGGCCCTGAAAAACCGGCGCGTGGACATCGCCCTTTTGATCAACCATATTCTCAGGCGGCTGTGTGCCGCGCGTGACATCCATCCGGTGATTATATCCCGGCCCACAATGGAAATTCTGTTGAACTTCGACTATCCAGGCAATATCCGCGAACTGGAAAATATTCTGGAACATGCCCTGATTATCAGCCAGGAAAGTGAAATTTTACCGCAGCACCTGCCGGACTATATCCAGAGGCCGGTTCAGACGTTTAAAAAAAACGAGCAACGGCAACCCGGCTATGCCGATAACCTGTACCAAAGGGAGCGCCACAGGATTGAACAGATCCTGACCCGCCACGGCGGCAACAGGAACAAAACAGCACAGGCCCTGGGGGTCGACCGCACAACCTTGTGGCGCAAGATGAAACGTTTAGGACTGCTGCCGTAAATAGACGGATTCGAAAATTTCGCCTTTGGATTCTCCCAGAAGGGGAGGAAACATTCAAAACGAAACGCTGTATGGTGACCTGAAGTGAAAAATACCGAACCCAATGCAAGGACACCCAACCGCATTCCCTTCAACATCGCCATCGTGGGCGGCGGCAGGGCCTGTAAATTTTTTCTGGAACTGTTGCAAACCGACTATTTGAAATATCTGGACATAAAACTTCTGGGCGTCTGCGACATCAATCCAGACGCCGAGGGAATGGAAATGGCCCGGGCCATAGGCATCCCCGTCACGGACAACTTCAAGGACATTTTCAGCCTGGAAAACCTGGACAGCATCATCGAACTCACCAACAACCGTGAGGTCCTTTTGGAACTGACCCGCCTGCGCCCCAAAGGCGTCGGCATCATTGAGCACAATATCGGACGGGTTTTCCGCTCCTTCTTCGAATTGGACCAGCGGGTCAAATCTGCCGAATACCAAGCCACTCTGCAAAAGATGTTTTCAGATTTTCTCATCCAGCAGAGCGATGCGGCCATCGTGGTCCTCAACACGGATTTCACCATCATCGAGGCCAATGAATCCTATCTCAACATCGTGGGCAAAACCAGAAAGGACGTGTTGGGGTCCTTCTGCTACCAGGTTTATTACGGGCTCGACACTCCCTGTTCCAGTGTGCGGCCCATCATGCGCTGCCCCATGGTCGAAACCCGGCAAAGCGGTAAGTCCGCCCATGTGGTGCATGAATTCCACGGACTGAAAGGCCGCACCGGCTACGGCAACATAGTTACCTACCCGCTGAAGAACCAGGATGGCGAGGTATTCCAGGTCATCGAGATCATCCGGGACATCACCGAGGCCATTTCCACCGGGTGGGAAAATCGCATCAAGGAGATGAAAGCCGACCTGAACAAAATGGTTCAGGAAGACCGCATGATCTCACTGGGCAAGCTAGTGGCCAGCTGCGTCCACGAAATCAACAACCCCATCCAGGGACTCCTGACGTTCAGCGACCTCATGAGCGCCATTTTGGCCCGGGGCGACCCCAGCCCGGAAGACCTGGAACAATTCAAACACTTCCTCTCCCTGATGTCCACGGAACTGGAACGCTGCGGCAACATCGTCTCCGGCCTGCTCTCCTTCTCACGCGAAATCCCCCTGGAATTTACAGGCATCAACCTGCATGAAGTTATCGACGCGGTGATTACCCTGATACGGCACAAAATGGAACTGCAGAACATCCGGCTGGTCCGCAAAAGCGGTCCCGGGGCTCTCATCGTGAGAGGAGACAACAACCGCATGCAGCAAACCCTGCTCAATCTCCTGTTTAACGCCATCGAGGCCATGCCCGCAGGTGGACAGCTTGACGTTGTCTCCCGTGCGGATGGGAAAAACGATCAAGCAATCATCGAAATCAGGGACACCGGCAGTGGCATCAGCCCCGATCACCTCGACCATATTTTCGACCCCTTTTTCACGACCAAGAAGGAAGGTGAAGGTACGGGTCTGGGATTGTCCATCGTTTACGGCGTAATCAACAACCACAGA
Source organism: Desulfobacterales bacterium (assembly GCA_029940035.1). Taxonomy (GTDB): domain Bacteria; phylum Desulfobacterota; class Desulfobacteria; order Desulfobacterales; family B30-G6; genus JAJDNW01. The sequence continues at coordinate 4,967 of JAOZRT010000031.1, read as the reverse complement.
GGACAGATTGCCGTAGAGAGTACCGAGGGCGAGGGAACGGTGTTCACCTTGAAAATCCCCCTGCTGAAAATGGAGTCGCCATGAAAAATAAAATGAGCATCATGGTTGTTGACGATGAACGCATAGTCCGGGAGTCGCTTTACCACTGGTTCGCGAAATCGGGTCACACCGTGGACACGGCTGCTTCCGGTTTAGAAGCCCTGGAAAAACTGGAGCAATTCCCCTTCGATATCCTCTTTGTGGACATCAAGATGCCAGGGATGGACGGTATCGAACTGCTGCATAAGGTCAAGTCGGAGTATCCGGACACCATTGTCATCATCATCACCGCCTACGGTTCCATAGAGTCCGCCATCAAGGCCATGAAAACAGGCGCCAGCGATTATCTGTTGAAACCCTTTAAACCGGATTACCTCTCGCTGGTTCTGGAAAAGGTGACCCAGCAGCAAAGGCTGACCGCCGAGTACAACTACCTGAAGGGCCATATAGAAAGAATCACCCGCTTTGACAACATCATCGGCGAGTCGCGCCCCATGCAGGAAATTTTCGACATCATTCCCGATATCGCCGTCAGTGACGCGTCCGTACTCCTTACCGGCGAAACCGGGACGGGCAAGGAACTCATCGCCAGGGCCATACACGCTAAAAGTCCGCGGGCGCATTATCCCTTTATTGCCATAAACTGCGGCGCTGTTCCGGACAGCCTGCTGGAGAGCGAACTTTTCGGCCACGTAAAGGGCGCCTTTACCGATGCCGCCTATTCCCGGAAGGGCTTTCTTGAAGTGGTTGACGGCGGCACTCTTTTCCTTGATGAAGTTGGTGAGATCAGCCCTAAAATGCAGATCGACCTGCTGCGTGTGCTGCAGGAAAAGAAGATCACCCGGATCGGCAGCAGTGAGTCCGTTGACGTGAATTTCAGGCTTGTATCGGCCACCCGGCGCAATGTGGAGGAAGCCATCGAGCAGGGAGACTTCCGGGAGGATTTCTACTACCGGGTCAATGTCATCCAGGTGCATGTCCCACCCCTGCGTGAAAGAATCGAGGACCTGGGACTTCTTGTGGACCATTTTCTCCTCAAATACAGCCAGGAGACTGCCAAGCGCGTCGACTGCGTTTCCGACGAAACGCTCAAATGTCTGAAAAAATACGCCTGGCCCGGAAACGTGCGTGAACTTGAGAACGCCATTGAAAGGGCGGTTGTGCTCGCCCGGTCGCGAACCCTCACCGCAGCGGACTTCGGCTTTCTTTCCCCGCCCGCCCGGCCTGTCAGGGGGGCACACACCATCAAGGAGATGGAACGCGTCCATATCCTGGAGACCCTTGAAGATTGCGGCTGGAACATCACGCGCGCATCCGGGGTTCTGGGCATCAACCGGGTCACCCTGCACAAAAAAATCGACCGCTACGGACTCAGGGCACACAAAAAATGACCCGTTCCGGTTGCATCGGCGTTGTCCCCATCGGCGCCATTCCCCACGTGGTCACCCAGGTAATTGCGGCCCACATAACCGGCTACCTGAATCTCAAGGCCACGGTTCTGAAGCCCCTGCGCAACCCCCTGTATGCCCTGGATGAGCGAAGACTCCAGTTCGATGCGGGAACCATCCTCGAGACCCTGGAGTCCCGGCCCTTCGAAAGGGTCGATAAAATTATCGGTGTACTGAATGTCGATCTATTCCTGCCCATCTTCACGCATGTCTTCGGCGAAGCCCGCCAACACGGCCGGGTTGCCCTGGTGTCACTCGCCCGACTGGCGGAAGAGCCGTCTGAAAAGCCACAGCTTTCCCCCACCACCCTGGAAAGAGTCGCCAAGGTGGCCCTCCATGAACTCGGCCACCTTTACGGCCTGACCCATTGCGAAAACGACCCCTGCCTCATGCATTTTTCGGGCAGTCTGGAAGAACTGGACCGGACTCCGCTCAATTTGTGCCGCTACTGCACCCGGTATTTCCGGGATGAAACCGGAGGTCCTGATCACTTTTCTGAGGCGCCGTGAACATCGACCCCCCGCCCGGATTTCAGGATATCTTTTACAATCCTATGAATCACATGCTTTTTCACGCCAGTATGTAAAAAATTATCCACCAGCACACGCCAGCCGATTTCCGGTAAAGACCCAAATAGATCCCTAACCGGCACCGCACCGGTGGCGGCCAGGTCCTCATATTTCGGCCCCAGCAGGGACAGCAGCTGCCGGCTCTCGTTTTCCATCCAGCGCACACTTTCTTCACCGAAGTAGAGACCCCTGGCATTCCGTTTGGGCATGGCGGGCTCGACAATCATCAACCACCCGCTATTATAGGGGTCCTGGTGAATGATTTCCGGGTGTTCACAGACCCTGTAGTTGATTGCCAACACAGTGCCGCTTACCGGCGACAGCACACCGGCTGCATGGCCCTTCCGTGCAAAGGCCCACCCCAATTTGTGCTGTTGAATCTTCTCCCCCAGCTGAGGGAGTTCCATGGACTTTGCCGGGCCGAAGATTCTCGTCGAGAATTCATCCATGCCGATCCTTGTACGCCCGCCGTGCTCGAATCGCGTCCAGCTGTGCCCCATGTGGTAGTAATACCCTCTGGCCATCTTGTAGCCGGATATGGAAACCAGGTCAGGCGGATCAAGCTCCTGCGACAGATCCATTTCATCCAGCATCTGGTCAAAAGCGCAGTGGTGGCACTCATAGTTCATGGTACAGATCTTGGGTGCATCCACACGGCCGGTCAGGACGTGGCGGCAGGGGCGGGACGAACCATAGTAATTCCGCTGCAGATAGGTAACCCAGCGCGGTGCCGCCTCTTCGCTCGGGGTTTCCGCCTCCACCCCCATGGCCTTGCGCATGGCGGCGTCAAAAGGGCAGCCGTTGCAGTCGAAACCATTGTCGCATTTACGGTAGTTGACCACACCGGCCTTCATCCAGATGCACTCGTCTTCCCTGACCTTGAATCCGCGCACCACTTTCCTGGCGCGCTCCTTGTTGTGGTTTTTGTTGTTCTGCATGCCGTGGCCCTCCTTTCCTGTTGCCATTGATTGTAAGAGCAATATCAATGCCAGCTCACACCACGGTTTTCCATCAAGGGATGTCTTGAATATCTAATTGAATTTATTGAGTTTTTAATCTAACAGGGTTTGACGCGGAAAAGGGCGGGCAAACGATGCCGATGCAAATGTTTACAACGGGCGATCGTCCAAGGCCGGAAAACATTATTTTTATAATGATATTGAAGTGTTGGCCACTGTTGCCAATGGGTACATTAACTGTTGCCTATTTTTACACGCAAAAAAAGCACATGTTGAACAAATGTCGCCAAATCGTTGCAAAATTGTTGCGTTATCGTTGCGCAACTTTACTTGGTTAAATTATAGCCATAATATCATGCATTTACGACAAAAGTGTTGCATGTCACCTTGCAGCAGCCGTAGGCCGGTGATGGATCAAATGTATATTTTATCCTTATAATCAAATAGTTATAAAATTTGCGCTCGTTGGCATGAACCATGCATTATGGTGACTGAACCGCATTAGAGTGCACGCGAACGGAGGCTTACCGGTGTCCGCAGAAACCAACAGAAAAATTCTTGTGGTGGACGACGAACTAGACACCCGTATTTTTCTTATGAACCTGCTGAATGCCGCCGGCTTCCTGCCTGTTACCGCGGAAAACAAGATTGAAGGCTTGCGTCTGGCCGTTGTGGAAAAACCGTCCGTTATAATCCTCAACATGACCATGGCCGGAAAAGACGGCATTCAATTGTACCGCAATCTGAAGCGTGAAGGGGGGCTAAGCCGAATTCCCGTCATTATGCTGTCAACGCTGGACAAGGCAACCTTTCTGAAGTGCCATACCCTCTACGGGGTTACCCAGTGCGAAGAGTTCGAGCTGTACGATAAATTCATGGAAAAACCGCCGGAAGCGGATGAACTCATCACCACGGTTCAGGAGCTGTCAAAGCAGGCCCAATTTTCATGCCCTGACACTCACAACACGGAATGAAACATGGGCTTTTAGTGAAATGACATAAATATCCTTTAACCCTAGCAATAGACTGAATTACTGACGCTGAAACTATATGAAAATAGAATGTAAATGTAATGCTGTTGTGACGTTGGTTAAGGTTTTTTCGACATTAGAAACATTTAATCAAACTGATTATTCTATATTATTAGACTATTGGATACCAATGCCAGAGATTGTCCGACTGACTGTTTCTAATGTGAAGGGATGAAGACCGACATGCAGAAAAACAGGGTTGACATGACGCTGTACGACGAGGTGGCGCAGTTCGGCGCCCGGGACATGGAAACCTGCATGCAGTGCGGAAACTGCAGTGCGGCTTGTCCCCTTTCCACCGGACAAGACACCTTCCCGCGGACCGTCTACCGCTACTTGCAGCTCGGACTGCGCGACAAATTGCGCAGCTCCCCCGTGCCCTGGCTGTGCTACTACTGCGGAGAGTGCAACCAGGATTGCCCGCGCGGTGCGGAACCCGCGGAAACCATGATGGCTGCACGCCGCTGGCTGACCACCCAGTACGACTGGACCGGACTGGCCAAACGCCTGTACCTTTCCGAAGCCTGGGAAATCGGTGCGTTGGGTGTCGTGGCCCTTATTGTGGTCATGCTTTTTGTTTTCTTTCACGGCCCCATTGTCACCGACCGCGTCGCGGTCAACACCTTTGCCCCGGTCGTGTGGATCGAAATCGGCGACCTGGCCATGGCTCTGATTTTGACGACATTTCTGCTTTCCAATGCCTTCCGAATGGCCCGTTTCATCATGGCCGGCACCCGGGTACCCCTTGGGCTCTACCTGACGGAAGCCAAATCCTTTGTGCTCCATTTTGCCACCCAGAAAAGATGGCGGGAATGCGGGGAGGATCGCAGCCGCTGGCTGAAACATTTCGTGCTGGTCACCGGCTACATGACCATGATGACTCTCATCATCGTCTGCATTCGCTGGTTTCAGGTGGATGAC
>JAOZRT010000194.1 GCA_029940035.1 Desulfobacterales bacterium | reverse complement strand
ATCTGCAGCGATCCTGGTGAACGTTCAATGGCAAACCAGAGCCAGGTTAGAAATTCATACCCGATAAATTTGTAGCGGTTGTATGCGACGGCGATGTCCAGCATGGTTTACTCCATTAGTTTGCTCGGCGCGAGCCGGGTGAAAGAATCGTATTCATCACCGGACAGATCCCCGTAGAGCTCGGCCATGGTGTAGGGGAACAGCCGGATCAGTTTCAGATGAAACGAGGTTAGAAAGAGGGTTTCCAATTCCTCGCAGGGACTTTTCAAGTTTGTGAAAAACCAGAGGCTTTCGCCCTCGTGGTTCCAGAGTAGGTTGTAGATGTTCGGTGTGGCTGGTATGCGCAGGGTCAGCAGGTTGATGACATGCTCCTTGATCATTTTCTTTTCATTCCTGGACAAAAACTCGCGCCCGGACGCTTTGAGCTTTTTGTAAAGCTCGATGGCGTAGTATTTCTGAATGACTTTGGCCGGGATCGTTTTTTTGTCAATGCGCAAAGAGAAAAGAAAATAGGTTCCGATGGTAAAGCCGGAACCCTCGAATGTCGGTATGAACGGGTCGCTGAAAGCGGTCCAGCCGATGGCCCTTTCTGCGGCATTGTCATCGATGTCGGAAATGGCGTTGCGGGTAAGTCCAGTGTAGATGTTTTCCATCACCGGGTTTTCCAGTTTGCCCTCAACGCGGTAGCGGGTCAGGGATGTGCTCGGGGAGAGAAATCCCATATTTCATTCCTTTCACAAAGGTGGACATATCGTTTTGAAAAAATATCGGCCACGCCATTTTCTACAGTGGGGCCGGAATATACAAACGAAAATCGGTATAACCACCTGAATTAATTATTATAGTAAAACAACAAGAGGGTTACTTATAGCGCTTCCTCGGTGCTCTTACAAGGGAAAAATCGGTTTTGTTGCGCAGCGGGCGCAGCAATTGGGTGGCAGGCGGTGTTGAAAAAGGGTGGATTTTTATCGGATGCGCTTTATTGGCTGAACCCTGTACCCACTACATACGCTTCGTATTGCGTGGATCCGTTTTGATAGATTTCAAGCATGGATTCCAGCCGGATCCGTTCACCATTGGCTTTCCATTGGTTCCAGTCTTCCAGGGACTGCCATGTTCCGATGACCAGCATTTTGTTTGGATTTTCAGGTGCCATGAGCGTCAGGCCCGATATATATCCGGGCTGGCCCATGGCAGCCGAGCGCAGGTCATTGAGAAGGGCGACAATTTCTGGGGTGTGTCCTGTTTTGAATTGTCTTTGGATTAAAACTTTGGCAAGCATTTCCACCTCCTAGATAATTATCATGCGTCACGTCGATAATGAGGCATGTGAAAATATTAATAAGGCAAATCTGGTAATGCTCAAGCAGGTTTTGGATTGAAACGGGTGAAATTATACCATGAAACTCCACAAAATACCAGCGCAGATGGCCGAACCGATGACACCGGAGGAGTTGCAGGCCATGGCATGCATCAGGAGATAATTTCCCGGGTCTTCTTGCTGGCCAACCAGGTGAACTTCCCGGGCCGAACCCGGAACAGCGGATACACCGGCGGCCCCCAGCAGCGGATTGATCTTGTCTTTGGTGAAGAGGTTGAGAAATTTGGCAAAAAGCACACCAGAGGCGGTGGCAATGCTGAAAGCGACCGCCCCCAAAGCAAAAATCAGCACGGATTTGGGGGTCAGGAACACATCACCCTGGGTGCTGGCTCCCACGGTTAAGCCGAGGAAAATCGTCGCCGTATCGATAATGGCCGAACTGGCGGTCTTGGCCAGACGGTCAACAACACCAGAAACCCGCATGAGATTGCCGAAAAAGAAAGTCCCCAGAAGCGGGATGGATGCGGGCGCCAGAAAACAACAGAGGATAACGCCGATGACCGGGAAGAGCAGCAGCTCCTTTCTGGAAACGACGCGTTCGTTTTCAGACATACGAATCAGGCGTTCTTCCCTGGTGGTCAACAGCCGCATGATCGGTGGTTGGATAAGGGGGATGAGCGCCATGTAGGAATAGGCGGCTATGGCGATGGGCCCGATCAGGTGGGGTGCCAGTTTGGCGGTGAGGAAAATGGATGTCGGGCCGTCAGCGCCGCCGATGATGGCGATGGAGGCGGCTTCTTTGGGCATAAAGCCAAGAGCCAGTGCACTTAACAGTGTGAAATAAATACCCAATTGAGCGGCGGCCCCCAGCAGCATCAGCTTGGGCCGGACCAAGAGGGATGAAAAATCTGTCATGGCCCCGAGTCCCAGAAAAACAATGGAAGGATAGAGGCCGGAGGTTACACCGAAATAGAGGTAGTGCAGCACGGAATTGGGTTCATATATGCCGAGACCGAATCCCTTGAAAAAAGGAACATTGCCCACAATGACCCCGAAGCCGATGGGCAAAAGGAGCAGGGGTTCGTATTGTTTGGCAATCGCCAGGTACACGAAGGTACAGCCAACGCAAAGCATGACGATATGCCGATAATCGGCAAGGTAATAACCGGTATTCGATAGAAATTGAAATAAGAGATCCATGATTGCCGCACTTTCTTTTGTTTATGAAGCGTATCTGTGGGGCGGAATTTCCCTCTGGCCCGGTGTGGGTCAGCAGGAAGCCCGCATTATTTTTTCCAAGAGAACATGCCCTCGCCGGCCGGGACCAGATATCCTTCTTCCTTGAGCGATCGTATGGTCAGGTGCGGGTGGGGGAAGTCGCATTTCTGAAACACGGCAAAGAGATCCTGCAGGGTAAAGGCACTGCCAAGCCGGGTCGTCTCATCACGATAGCAGGAAAAGCTGCTCTCCAGATTCGACAGGTCGTGATCAGCCATCGCAGCCGGCATTGATTCTGTGGCAGAAGGGGCGTCAATATCGCCGGTCTTTTTCTTTTTTTCCATCAACGCCAATATGTTATGGAGCTGTGAGATAATGAAAGACAAGATAGACAGTCCGCTCATGACGATAAGCGCACCGGCAATCGCCATGGACCAGCCGTTGTGGGCGTTGATCGCCTGAATTCCGTACACGTTACACCTCCTGAAACATTAGAAACGGCGGTCATTTTGTGGGCTGATGTTGGCGCCATGCATGATGGCGTTAAACAATTATCACACCTACGAATGTTTCTAATGTGAATTAAAACACACTGTATTAGTAAACTTTTGATTGATCACATGGCACCGGGAATGTCAACCTAAACAATCTTACGGGGGGCTGAATCCAGATGTTGACTTGCGGGACCGGACTGTCGTATTAGTTCATCTTAATCATTATCGAACGGCATGGGTGAAGCAACACGGCGATTGTTTTTGGAAATTGACGTAGATTATTATAACGGACTGATATTTTAATTGTTTTCAACGATTTCATTATTAATACATGCAAGGAAAGAGGAGAGGGATATGAGAACGATTTTCAGGGTGTTGGCACTGTGTCTTTGCGTCTTGCTGGTGGCCGGTGTAGCCTCGGCTGAGGACAAAAAAATCAAAGCCGGTTTTATTTATGTTGGCCCAGTGGGGGATTTAGGCTGGTCGCATGCCCATGATCTGGGCAGAAAGTTTGCCGAATCAAAACTGCCCTGGCTGGAGAGTGTGTTTATCGAATCGGTTCCCGAGGCGGATTCAGCCAGGATCATCGATCGTTTTATCCAGGAAGAAAAATGTGATGTCGTGTTTACCGCCAGTTTCGGCTATATGGACGATACCATCAAGGCCGGCATGAAATATCCGGACAAGCACTTCATGCACTGCTCCGGGTTCAAGCAGTCTAAAAACGTGGGCACCTACTTTGCCGACCTGTACCAGATGTACTACCTGAACGGGATCATGGCCGGCGCCCTGACCAAGAGTGACAAGATAGGATATGTGGGAGCCTTCCCGATTCCGGAAGTGGTACGCCACATCGATGCCTTTGCCCTGGGGGCCAAGGCAACGAATCCGGATGCCAAGGTGCATGTCCGTTGGATTTACGCCTGGGTCGGCCCGGACAAGGCCAAAGAGGCTGCCGAGTCTCTGATTGCCGCAGGCTGTGACGCCCTGGCCTTTACCGAAGACACACCGGCCGTCATCGAAGTGGGGCAGGAACATTCGGAAAAGGGCAAACAGATCTACACCTTCGGCCACTACAGCCCCATGCAGGCCTATGGTGTCGATTCGGTGGTCTCCGGGCAGCTGGTGGACTGGGGGGTCATGTATGTCAAAATTCTCCAGAGCCTTTACGACGGCACCTGGACCAAAGATGACCTCTATTGGCTGGCTGCCGAGGATGCAGCCATTCTCGGGGGCGATTTCGATAACATCATCAATCCCAAGTTTGTGGCCGACCTGAAGGCCGCCAAGGTGAAGACCGCGGATTTCGGCGAAATTTCCACCTATGACCTGGTGATCAAGCGTTATGAGCAGATGAAAAAGGGTGCGGATGTTTTCGAACCTTTTTCCGGCCCCATTAATGACAACACCGGCGCCCTCAAGATTAAAAAAGGCGCCAAAGCGTCCAAGGGCGATCTGTTGAGCATCATGTATTACGTGGATAATGTCGTGGGCAGCATCCCCAAATGATAAATTTTCATGCTCGATAACATAGAATCATGCTGAATTTGAACGGGGGATCGGCGAAGCTGATTCCCCGTTCTTGCTTGCATAGCTGAAAATTTGTTATGGCTAAAATCAAAAAACTTGAAATAGCGGGCATCTCCAAGTCGTTTCACGGAATTCCCGCCAACCGCGATATCGATCTTACCATTGAATCAGGCGAGATTCTGGGTCTTTTGGGCGAAAATGGGGCCGGCAAAACCACCTTGATGAATATCCTCTACGGGCTGTATCAGCCCGATGCCGGTGAGATAAGGATAAACAGTTCAGCCGTGCGCATCTCCTCCCCCCTGGAATCCATTAACCTGGGTATCGGTATGGTGCACCAGCATTTCATGCTGGTGGATAATCACACCGTCGCGGAAAACATCGCCCTTGGCTACAAAAACGCACCCTTTCTGTTTCCCCAGAAAAAAATCAAAGATGACATCGTCGCCTTTTCCAAAAAGTTCAATCTGGAAATCGATCCTCTGAAAAAAATCTGGCAGCTGTCTGCGGGGGAGCAGCAACGGGTGGAGATCGTCAAGGCCCTCTTCAACGGCGCGGATCTGCTGATTTTGGATGAACCCACATCTGTTCTGACACCCCAGGAAGCCAAAGACCTGTTCAGGGTGCTGAAGGACATGAAACAGGCCGGGCACCTCATTATCCTGATCAGCCACAAGCTGGATGAGATCATGAGCCTCTGCGACCGGGTGACGGTGCTGCAAAAGGGGTGCATCGTGGGCCATGCCCGCACGGCAGACGTGGATAAAAAGGCCTTGGCCAGAATGATGGTGGGCCGGGATGTGATTTTCGACATCCAGCGCGATAAAATGCCTCCCAGTAGCCGCGTGCTGCAGGTTTCCAACGTAACCGTGAACAGCGAAAAGGGGTTTCCGGCTGTTAAAGGCGTTTCATTTGACATTAATAGAAACGAGATTTTCGGTATAGCGGGTGTTTCCGGCAATGGTCAGCGGGAACTGGTGGAAGCCATTACCGGCCTGAGGAAGCTGGTATCCGGCAAGATTACCGTCAATGATAAAGATATAACCAATCAATCCCCTAAAAAAATCTACAACAGCGGCATTTCCCATGTGCCCGAGGAGCGCATCAAGTTCGGGATCGCTCCGGGTCTCTTTCTGTATGAGAATGCCATTCTCAAACAGCAGCACCGGAAAGAATACTCCAAGAACTCTCTGCTGGCATACGGGAACATCAAGTTGTACGCCAAAAGACTGGTGGAGGCTTTTCAGGTCCTGGCGCCGTCCATCAATGTGCAGACCAAGGATCTGTCCGGGGGCAATATTCAGAAGCTGATTCTGGGTCGTGAAATAAGCCACGCGCCCGCCCTTTTGGTGGCGTCCCACCCCACCTATGGACTGGATGTGGGGGCTACAGAGTACCTGCGCAAGCAGTTGCTGAAACAGCGCAAGGCCGGCGGTGCGGTACTGCTGGTTTCGGAAGACCTGGAAGAGATTTTTGAGCTCTGCGATAAGATAGCCGTCATCTTCCGGGGGGAGTTCATGGGCATATTGAACAGTGATGATCCGCAGACGGCGGATATCGGAATGATGATGGCCGGATCCCTGCGGTTGACCGCATCCTAGCTTCTTGAATTACAACCAGGGAATCAGCCAGGAACGATCGGAAAAAAGTAGATGATACCGATAATCAAGATAACCAACCGGGAAAAAATTACACCGGCCCACCAAATGATGACCCTCCTTTTTTCGATCATGGCCGGTCTGTTCGCCATTGGTTTGATTTTTCTGGCCTTTGGCGTGAACCCGGTGTTTGCCATGATGAAAATTTTCACCGGCTCTTTTGGCAGCATGTACGGCATCAAGGAAACCGTCACCAAGGCCATTCCGCTGATCCTTATCGGTGTCGGGTTGGCCATCGCTTTTAGGGCCAAGTTCTGGAACATCGGCGCCGAAAGCCAGTTACTGATGGGGGCCATCTTCGGAACCTGGGTGGGGCTCAACTGGGGGCCGCATCTTCCTGCGCCAATGATCATACCCTTGATGTTTCTGGCCGGTTTCATCGGCGGGGCCCTGTGGGGGCTGATTCCGGCCTTTTTAAAAATCAGATTTTCCATCAACGAGGTCATCTCGACCCTGATGATGAACTACATCTGTGCCGAGTTTCTGACCTTCCTGATCGTGGGTCCCTGGAAGGGAAAAACCAAGTTCGGCTTTCCCTATACCGACGATCTGCCTGCGTCGGCCATCCTGGGGGTGATCCCCGGGTCGCGGATCCACTATGTTACCCTCATTGTGGCGCTACTGGTGGTTTTCATTCTGGGCGTGATAATCTACAAGACTCGTTTCGGGTATGAAGTCCGCGTCATCGGTGAAAATCCTGAGGCAGCCCGCTATGCGGGGATTGACTTTTTTAGAACAACGCTGATCATCATGGCCATCAGCGGCGGTGTGGCCGGTTTAGCCGGTGTCGGCGAGGTGGCGGGAATTCACCACTATCTCAGCTATCCAGCCTCAATTTCTTCTGGTTACGGGTTCACGGCGATTATCGTGGCCTGGCTGGCAAAGCTCAATCCCTTTTTCGTTATTGTGGCCGGCATATTTTTTGCCGGCATTCTGGTCGGTGGGGATGCCATCCAGATTTCCCTGGGCCTCCCGGCGGCCACGGTGCAAATTTTCAACGGGACGCTCCTCGTGTTTCTGATCATGGGGGATTATTTTTTAAAACACAGAATAACGTTCAAAAATAATCGCATGCCACACGGCGAGCCCGACCCACAATAAAGATAAAAAGAAGTTATACCTTAAATAATTGGATAACCCATGGAAGATTTGATCGTATCTGTAGCCCAAAGGACGTTGATTGCCGGAACGCCTCTTTTAATCGGTACCATAGGCGAAGTGATCTGCGAACGATCGGGCATCCTCAATCTCGGTGTGGAAGGGGTCATGTCCATCGGGGCCGTGGCAGCCTTTGTTGTGACATTTTACACCCAGAACCTCTGGTTGGGGTTGATGGCCGCCGTTCTTGCTGGCATGTTGATATCAATCATCCACGCGGTTGCCTCCGTGAGCCTGCAATCCAACCAGGTGGTTTCCGGTCTGGCACTGACCATGCTGGGCTTGGGCATATCAAGCCTTGCCGGTAAACCCTATGTCGGCAAATCTCTGACAGAAAAAATGAATACTGTGGCCATACCGTTTTTGTCCGACATTCCGATTCTGGGAAAAATACTGTTTGTTCAAAGTCCCTTTTTCTATATGGCCATCGTACTGGCGCTGGCCGCCTGGTTTATTCTGGAACACACGGAACTGGGTATCAAAATCCGGTCCACCGGAGAAAACCCGAAAGCCACTGAGGCCCAGGGAATCAATGTCTCTTTGATTCGTTACGGATGCATCCTCGTCGGCGGCGGTTTTTCGGGCATGGCCGGTGCCAACCTATCCATCTCCTACAGCAAGCTGTGGATCGAGGGAATGACGGCCGGCCGGGGGTGGATCGTCATCGCGCTGACTATTTTCGCCTTGTGGAATCCCATGCGGGCCATGATCGGGGCTTTTTTGTTCGGGGGGATTTTCGTAATGCAGTACCTGCTTCAGCCTTTGGGGATTTCACCCAGCTTACTGGCCATGCTTCCCTATATGGCCACCCTGCTGGTGCTAGTGATGATCGGCATAAAAGACAGTAAAAAGCTGAATGCCCCGGCCATGCTGGGCGAACCCTACAAGCGCGGGGAACGCTAATGCAAACTTTTCTGGTGGTTTTGCGTTTTGATCGCCATCAGAAGGATTTTCCCGGCCGTTTGATTTAATAGTGCCTCTGCGGGTGTGGTCCAGAGCGTTTCGGTCATTGCCTTGGAATCATGGACCGGTTTCTGGCCTGCAGGTATGGACGCCAATAAAAAGCGGGTGTCGAATCGTTTGCTTTCAGCCTCCGGCGTGATCCAGTGCGCATAAGGCCTGATGTCGCTCAGCCTGAAAACGAGACGTTCCTTTCTGGCCAAATCTTCCAAGGTCATCTCCTGCTTATGAATCATCGTGCGGTATTCGTCAAACCGCTGTCGGACGTCATTATCCGTAAAGTCGAGTTCTTTGCCGGATGTTAAACCTGCCAGGAGCACCCCGGACTCTTCAAAGGTTTCCCGGACAGCGGCAAAAAAAAGCCCCAGCGCCTTTTCATCTG
>JAOZRT010000193.1:3932-8764 GCA_029940035.1 Desulfobacterales bacterium | reverse complement strand
GTTATCGGCTACAGGGTAATTCTATCAATTCAGCATCCATCCGCTCCCCCCTGATGTTCAATACGGCCAGGGAAACAGGATAGTTCTTGCGACGGTGCCCGGCGCTGCCAGGATTCAACATGAGGACGCCGTTGTGAGATTCCAGGTGCGGCTGGTGGGTATGCCCGAAAATAACCCCCTGGAAATCACCTTTTTCAGGATCAAAATCCACATGGTCCGGGTCGTGTACCAGAAAAATGCGATGTTTCCCAAGCATTACCTCTCGCGAGGCAGGAATATCCTCCAACCATGCACCGTAGTCCATGTTGCCCCTCACCGCTAAAACCGGTGCAATCGTCTGCAATTCCACGATAATATCATCCCCGCCGATGTCACCGGCGTGCAGTATCAGCTCCACCCCCTGAAATGCCTCGAAAACTTCAGGACGGAGGAGGCCATGGGTGTCGGAGATGACGCCCACAGTAATGTTATTTTCAGCCATTATTGTATTGTTTTCTGTCGTCATTTACACAACGCGCATGAGAAAAATCTAATAAAGGAATGGAATGGTAACCTTCCCAAGACTGCAACCATGGCCACGATTATGTGTTCGCCTCTATTGCCCACAACACTTCTTGTATTTTTTCCCGCTTCCGCAGGGACATGGCGCATTACGGCCTACTTTGTTGTCTGCCCTTTTTACGGGCTTTTTCTTCGGGCTTTCGCCTTCCCCGCCGGAAAAAATCATTTTCTGTTCTTTGGGTTTGTGTAACGTTTCGAGTTCATCCGGCTCTGCCAGCTGTATACGGAAAAGTATGGAAAGGGTTTCTTCCTGGATGCGGGCAATCATGTCCTGGAACATCTCAAAACCCTCTTTCTTGTATATGAGCAACGGGTTCTGCTGGGCATAGCCCCGAAGTCCGATGCCCTCCTTCAGATGATCCATGCTGAAGAGGTGGTCTTTCCACAGGTTGTCAACGGTCTGCAGCATGATATAACGCTCCAGGTTTCTGAACTCGTCGGCACCGATCATCTCTTCCTTTTCCACATAGGCCGACATGGCCGCTTCGCTGATCATCTGAGCCAGCCCCTCCCGGGTCAACCCGTCCAGCGTATCCGCATCGATTTCTCCCAGGCGCAAATTGAACTGTTTGAAGGCTGCTTCATTGATGCTCTTGAAATCCCATTCCTCAGGAAGCGCGCGCTCATCGACGAACTGATCCGCAATTTCTGTTGCCTTGTCGAAGATGATCTCCTCCATGTAGGCTTTCAAGCTTTTTCCGTTGAGGGCTTCCCGACGCTGCCTGTAAATCACCTCCCGCTGCTGGTTCATGACATCATCGTACTCCAGAAGCTGCTTGCGGATGTCAAAATTATGCCCCTCCACTTTGGCCTGCGCATTCTCGATGGCCCTGCTGATCAGGTTGTGCTCGATGGGCTCCCCTTCTTCCATTCCCAATTTTTCCATGATTCCGGTTATGCGTTCCCCACCAAAAATACGCAGCAGATCATCTTCAAGGGCCAGGAAAAAGCGGGACGACCCCGGGTCACCCTGCCTGCCGGAACGCCCCCGCAGCTGATTGTCGATTCTGCGGCTTTCATGCCTTTCCGTTCCCAGGATGTGGAGCCCGCCCAGATCGGTGACACCTTCCCCCAGGACAATATCCGTCCCGCGGCCCGCCATATTGGTGGAAATGGTAACAGCCCCTTTCTGACCGGCCATGGAAATGATTTCCGCCTCGCCTTCGTGGTTTTTGGCATTCAGCACAGTGTGCGGTATGCCTCTCTTTTTCAGTTTACGGCTTAACTCTTCAGAAATATCTATGGAAATGGTTCCCACGAGAACCGGTTGCCCTTTGGCGTTCAATTCTATGATCTCGTCCATGGCCGCTTCGAATTTTTCCCTGCGGGTCTTGTAAATAACATCTGGATAGTCGTTGCGTATCATGGGTTGGTTGGTGGGTATGACGGTAACATCCAGATCATATATCTTTTTGAACTCGGCTGCTTCCGTGTCGGCGGTGCCGGTCATGCCCGCCAGTTTGTCGTACATGCGGAAATAGTTCTGAAAGGTGATGGTTGCCAGGGTCTGGTTCTCGTTCTCTATTTTGACGTTTTCCTTGGCTTCGAGTGCCTGGTGCAACCCCTCGCTGTAGCGCCGCCCGGGCATGAGGCGCCCGGTAAATTCATCCACGATGATCACCTCGCCGTTCTTGACGATATAGTCCACGTCGCGTTTGAAAAGGGCGTACGCCTTGAGCGCTTGATTGATATGATGCAGCAGTTCAATGTACTTGGGATCATACAGATTGTCCACCTGAAGGATGTTTTCAGCATGGGTAACACCTTCCTCAGTCAGTGTGGAAGCACGCGCTTTTTCATCGACGGCATAGTCGACATCACGCTTGAGGCGGGGAATGATCCTGTTGACCTGGTAGTACAGTTGGGTCGATTTCTCTGCCGGTCCGGAGATGATCAACGGTGTACGGGCTTCGTCGATGAGAATGCTGTCCACCTCATCCACAATGGCAAAATTGAGCTCTTTTTGCACAAGGGACTTGCGGTCGAACTTCATGTTGTCCCTTAAATAGTCGAACCCGAATTCGTTGTTGGTTCCGTAGGCTATATCAGAGCCATAAGCCGCCTTCCGCTCAACATCGTCCAACCCGTGGAGAATCGTCCCCACGGAAAGACCCAGAAACCGGTAAATCTGCCCCATCCACTCGGTGTCACGCCGGGCAAGGTAATCATTAACGGTTATGACGTGCACACCCTTGCCTGTCAGAGAGTTGAGATAAGCCGGCAACGTGGCCACCAACGTCTTACCCTCACCGGTCTTCATCTCGGCAATGGTACCGTTGTGCAGGACTATGCCACCCACCAGCTGCGCATCGAAATGACGCATGTTAAGGGTGCGGATCGATGCCTCCCTGACCGTGGCAAAAGCCTCGGGTAGAAGATCATCGAGCGATTCACCATTGTCCAGCCTTTCCCTTAATCGTATGGTTTGCCGTTTGAGGGCAATATCGTCCAGGGCCTTGATCTCGGGTTCGAGCTCATTGATGCGAACAACGGCGGGCTGCAGTTTTTTCAGTTCGCGCTCGTTTTTGCTCCCAAACACCTTGGTCAGCAGATTCATCAACATGGGTGTCTTTCCCCTTTATTCATTTTAAACGTGAAAACCGTATGGTCGCTATAGTGAAATCAATGAAAAGTAATACATTTTATGGACATTCTCAAGCCATAAAGAATTGGATGGCGTCTATTTTGCCATATTGTTTACCCTGCGGGAACGTTGGGGTATATTTATTGCTTGCGTTTTGTCGAAGATATTTGTACGATTAAACCGTACAAATTAAAATAGGGGGGAAGCTGTCAATCATGGAAAAAATCAATGTGAGCACACTCAGGGAAAACCTGGCGGCATACATAAGCAAGGTTAAAAAAGGACAGGTCATTACCATCACGTCCCACGGCCACGAACTCGCCATGCTTGTGCCGGCTGAGAAAAAACACGAGAAATCCAAATCTAAATTGAAGGCGCTCGGAAAAACAGCCAATATCGGCGATATCCTCTCATCCATCGATGAAGATTGGGAGGCAATGAAATGATCGTTGCCGACACGCACATCATCATCTGGCATGCCTTGAAACCGGAAATGCTTTCCGAAAAAGCACGCACAGCCATGGAGGATGCTGATCAGTCCGACGGCATCATTTGCTGCGACATCTCCTTGTGGGAAATTGCCATGCTGATGCAAAAAGAACGACTCAGGATAGACGCCGGATACCTGGCATTCATAGACCTGGTGCTGACATCCAGCAGGTATGTCGTGAAGCCCATCACACCCGAAATTGCTGAACTATCTTCAACGCTGTTCTCCTCAGTCAACAAGGACCCTGCCGATAGAATCATCGCCGCCACATCCATCATAGAAAAGGCGGATCTGGTTACCGCGGACACAAAACTGAGACGCACCAATCGAGTGAAAACTATCTGGTAAAATGCACAAACAATATTTATTGCAAGGACTTCCGGAGGTATATTGACATGCAGGCTTTTAGATTTACAAATTCAATCGCCGTCCATTGGCTATAGCTGCGATGTTTTGATTTGGCTAGAATTATGTTAACTATTTGAATTCACGTATATATTATGCTGTGTTACATAATCTTTAATTAGAAGGGATCGTCAAGCTTGATGTAATCTTCGATTTCCGTCTAAGGTCAACTACCGAAGGCTTGTTTTGATAGTACAAACTGGAAACCACCACAAATAATAAACAGCCGATATCATAAAACCCAAGAATAAAATATTTTTCGGTGGGTGGTAACACCAAGCCAGGTAATCACATAATTGTGACATCTGGGAGTAAGCTTAGCATATCATCCTGAATCTGATCGATATTTTGATATTGATATCCAAAAATAATCGTAGTTTTAATGAAAAATATCTTTCCGACCAATTTTATTGTGCATCGGTTACTTAAGGTGTGAGAGGATCTTGGAACAGGTTGTAGAGATAAGCGAGGAGATTTCCTATTTTTGGGTTCCGTGTTTCTTCACCTATTAACGGGCGCCATTCGGGTGAAATTTGTGCCAGAGCATCTTTTCAGACCATATGGGCTTTCGGTTGTTCCTGGATAAATTTGATGGTATTGGTACGAATGGCATGTTTTTGTCCCAAGCTAGTGGAATAATTAATCCAGTTCGGCATTATACTCTCAGCTTTCCTTGCCGCATCGGATAGCGAACACGTCATTAGCCTGTACTCTATAGCCACATATGCAATTGGACCGAGTTTATAAATGTGATGGATTACGCATGAAAAAAGGTGCGACACATAACACTGT
>JAOZRT010000193.1:0-3832 GCA_029940035.1 Desulfobacterales bacterium | reverse complement strand
GAGTTTATAAATGTGATGGATTACGCATGAAAAAAGGTGCGACACATAACACTGTGAATGCCGGAGATTCTATTAGAGCTATTTCCGTGGGAAAAAACGCAATATCGCCTCACATTGATAATCTTTTCAATGTTCCGGTCGGTTTTTTTGAATTGTTGGACGAAATTGCCATCGGGGTTGTAATCTTGGATTTGGATCGCAAAATTATTGTTATGAATCAAACCCTGAAAATCCTTACTGGATTCAGCCAGAAGGAGTTTTTCGGTGTAGCCTGCTCCCATATCTTACGTAGCAATGTTTGTCTTCATGACTGTCCTGCTTTAAATATCAATGAAAAATCTGGTCCGAAATGCATTGAAGGCAACCTCATTAACAAAGATCGTCAGTTAATTCCCATCCGTATCACCTCGGCACCCTTAAATAATTATTGTGGCAAAATCGTTGGATTCCTGGAAACCGTAGAAGACATTCGACTCCTTCGGAAATTCAATGAAACAGCGAGCCATGCATATAACTTTAACAATATTATCGGTAGAAGTCCGGAAATGGAAAAAATTTTCCAGATTCTTCCATCCTTGGCTCAAAGTGATTCATCGGTCCTGATCACCGGAGAAACCGGCACCGGCAAGGACATGGTGGCCGAAACCATCCATGAAGCCTCAAACCGGGCCAAAGGTCCCTTTGTTAAGATCAATTGTGGTGCTCTACCGGAAACCCTTTTGGAATCTGAATTATTCGGGCATCGTAAAGGTGCTTTTACCGGTGCCGTAGAGAATAAACCCGGGAGAATTCAACTGGCACACAACGGTACGCTTTATCTGACCGAAATAGGCGATCTCACGCTTTCGCTTCAGGTCAAGTTACTCACATTTCTGGATGATAAAGAAATCTTTCCATTGGGTAGTATCAAAGGCATTAACGCCGACGTCCGAATTATTGCAGCCACCCACCGTAATCTTGAAAAGAGGGTCAATGACAACCGATTTCGAAAGGATCTATTGTTCAGACTCAACGTGATCCGGCTTCATCTTCCCCCTCTACGCAATCGGCAGGGTGATACTCAGTTACTCCTGGATCATTTTTTACACAGCCTTTCAATCCAACTGGGTAAAAAAATGCTCGGCTTGTCTCGCGAGGCATTAAGAATATTGTTGACTTACCAATATCCCGGAAATGTCAGAGAACTGAGAAATATTATTGAATATGCTGTGAATATCTGCCGTGATCGACAAATTAAACCCAAACACCTGCCATCCTATTTGATGGAAGCAGACCAGATCGATGTAGTTGCGGTTGTACAAGAATCCCCCACCCTTCTTTCTTTTAAAACCGAAGAAAGTGACACTACGCGTCCGGCGCCCTTCAAGAACTGGCCTGACATTGAAAAACGAATGATAACAGATGCGCTGATAAAAACAGGCGGACGTAAAAATAAAGCTGCGGTTTCACTGGGCTGGGCCAGAAGCACACTGTGGCGCAAAATGAAACGATACGGTATTCGCTGATAATGTCCACAAAACTTCTCATTCCTTTGTACGAAAATGATGTGGCTCCACGGTTTGATCTGGCCACAGAGGTTCTGATCGTTACCAATATTGGGAAAGTTGATCCAGTAAATAAAAGAATAGTGGTCCTGCCCCGGGCGTCGGCTGAACAACTTTGCCATCTAATTTTTGCTGAAGGTATCCAGACTGTTGTCTGCAGTGGTATCGAGGATGATTACTATCAATATCTCACCTGGAAGAGGATTGAAGTGATCGATTCAGTTATTGGATCAAGTGAATCTGCCCTGAAGCGCTATCTTGAAGGGACGCTTAAGCCTGGTGAAATTTTGTAATAATCCACAATTCAATCATAAGTTACCCTGGTTAAAAAATCTGAACCCCGTAACTTATGCTGTTTTCAAGTCAACGCCGCAACTTTCTTTCTATTCGCGATTATAGATGCTAATACATGGCTGAAATATGAAAATATGCCGAAATATGATCTATAATGTTTCAATATGTATCATTTTGAGTTGATTTAAACCGTTTCATATCGATTCATTACCCACACCCCTTGCTTCCTAATTTATCTTAATAGTCTGATATTATACAATAAACCATAATTGGCACACCTCTTGCTGAGACCTATTACCAATTGTTTCAAAGAGGCGAATAGAGCAATGGGTATTCATATATTGATCATTGAAGCCGAAAACCGTTTTCGCAAAAATCTCTATCGGTGTCTGCAGACTGAGGGCTTTACGGTTGATAAAATCACCCAGCAGGATGATGTCGAGACTATCGTTGCCAAGGAGAAAATCGATTTAGTCCTGCTGGGGGTTGACGGTCTGGGCCGGGAAGGGTTGACGCTGATACGGCCTATCAAAGCCATCAGTCCCAAGACGAAAATTATTATTATCAATGACCCCAATCATATGAATCTCTCCATTGAAGGGATGGACCTGGGCGCTTTTGATGATTTCCTGATTCCCTTGGATATCGATTCGCTGGCTAAGCGCATCCGGGAAGCTGCCCGGCAGAAAAAATAAAATAGATAGAATTGGTGCAGGTATACAAAAAAGCAGACGTGCTGGAATCAGTCTGAAAATGGCTATATATAAATTCCAGTTTTGGAAGTGTTTGAATTAATAGGAGACTTAATATGCGAAATGTACTTGTAAAAGAGTTGATGGTTCGGATTGAAGAGTATGCAACTGTTCCCCAGGGAGCAACGCTTTACGAAGCCATCCTTGCTTTGGAAAAAGCGCAAATGACACTTGAACCGTCAAAGTTTAGACACCGTGCTATTTTAGTGCTTGATGAGAGCGGAAACGTTTTTGGCAAAATATCCATGAAAGACATCTTATTCGCGCTTGAGCCCAATTATCGGAATTTGGACGGTATGGAAGCATTATCCCGTTCAGGGCATAGTCCCGATATGATCAAGTCTATGCTCGAAGAAAACGCACTTTGGCTTGAACCCTTGCAGTTTGTTTGCCAACGGGCAACCCAACTGAAAGTGAGTGATTTCGTCGACCCTCCCGAGAATGCTGAGTATGTGGATGAAAATGCTACATTGGGTGAAGCCATACACCAGCTAGTGGTGTATCCATATCATTCACTGCTTGTGCTTAGAAACAAAAAAATCGTGGGAATATTGAGACTGTCCGATGTATTCGCAGTAATTCACGATAAGATCAAAATCTGTGAAATCTGAATCCAGATTGTCCTGGAGATCAGACAAAATTCAAAAATATTTAAAAAGTCATTTAATACATAAGGAGGCCTTGTTGCATGGATACTCATGGGGAAAAAACCGGAATATTCGCAAAGAAAGGTTTGTGGATCGGTATTGGCGTTGGTGTTTTTATGCTGGTTGCCTTTATTTTGCCAACACCACAATCTCTTATCGAGGTGATGGAGGAATACGGCTATGTCGAAAAAATGATAGAGTGGGAGATCGCCCATAACGTCGAGGAAGCTTCTAAAAAGACGATGATCGTTCTGGGTATCGTTCCCATGGCCGTTATCTTTTTTGCCGTCGAGGCCCTTCCGATCGGGGCAACGGGCATCTTGATGCCTGTTCTGGCTTACTTTTTCGGACTACTCCCTTTCAATACAATTGGAAAAACCTTTGCCGGTGATGCACCACTGTTCATGCTGGGTGTATTTGCCCTCGGGGGGACGGTGGTAGAGGTTGGTTTTCATAAACGGTTGGCTGTCTGGTTGCTGGGGTGGACTAAAGGGTTCTGGCTCCCCATGATTGTGCTGTGCTTTAGCATGTCCATCGTGGGTTCATTTATGTCGGCCCCTGCCATGTGTTCCTTTATGGTGCCGGTGATGATGGC